>DASSPL010000312.1:0-14012 GCA_035699685.1 Burkholderiales bacterium
GCACCTCGATCGACTCGTCCTCGATCTGGATGCCGGTGGTGCGGCGGTCTTCCAGCGAGCTGTAGGCCGCGGCGCCGGCGCCGCCGATCACCAATGGCACGCATCCCTGCAGGAGCATCGTGGCAAGCGCGAGCGCGAGCACGGCTGTTCTCATGACGGGCTTCCCCCCAGCATCTGGAAATCGATGGCGTCGCACAGGCAGTGCAGGACCAGCAGGTGCACTTCCTGGATGCGCGCCGTGCTCTTGTGCGGCACGCAGATGTGCACGTCGTCGCCCTTGAGGATCGCCCCCATCTTGCCGCCGGTGTTGCCGGTCAGGGCGATGACGCGCACGCCGAGCTCGTGCGCGGCATGGATCGCCTCGACCACGTTGCCCGAGTTGCCGCTGGTGGAAATCGCGAGCAGCACGTCGCCCTTGCGGGCGATGGCGCGCACCTGCTTCGAGAACACCTGCTGGTAGGCGTAGTCATTGGCGATCGAGGTGAGGGTCGAGGTATCGGTGGTGAGCGCGATGCCGGCGAGCGGCGCGCGCTCGACCTCGAAGCGGTTGATGAGCTCGGCGGCGAAGTGCTGCGCGTCGGCGGCCGAGCCGCCGTTGCCGCAGGCCATCGCCTTGCCGCCGCTCTTGAGGATTTCGGCCAGCACGGCGCCGGCACGCGCGACCGGCGCGCCGAGCGCTTCGACCGCACGAAGCTTGAGGTTGGCGCTCTCGGTGAAGTGCGCGGTTACGCGACTGAGGAGCTTCGCATCTGCCTGCTGCATTTACGCAACGATTCTACCTCAGCGCTCGCGAGCCGCCTCGTGGAATGCCCTCTGCACGGGCGAGAGCAGGTACTCGAGGATCGTGCGCGTGCCGAGATGGATCTCGCCGGCCACCTGCATGCCGGGCTGCAGCGCGTAGCGCCGCCCGTCGGCGGCGAGCTCCTGGCTCCCGAGCTCGACGAGCGCGCGGTAGGCAAGCGGACCCATCGGCCGGTCGCGGCCGCCGAGCGCGTCCGAGCGCGTGTTCGGCGAGGCGGCCTCGGTCGAGTCGGCGTTGACATGCAGCACGCGGCCCTCGATCAGGCCGTATTTCTGGAACTGGAACGCGGCGAGCTTCACCTTCGCTTCCTGCCCGGGGCGCACGAAGCCGACGTCCTGGTTCGACACCCAGACTTCGGCCACCAGCGGGTCGCCTTCGGGCACCAGCGTCATCAGGATCGTGCCGGGCGCGGCGACCGTGCCGGCGGTGTGAGTGGCGAGGTCCTTGACGATGCCGGCCTGCGGCGCACGCAGCTCGAGCAGCTCGCTGCGGTGCGAGATCTTCGCCAGCTCCTGCGCAGCGCGCTCGAGCTGCGCAGCGACCTCGACGCGCTCGGTCTGCAGCTGGCGGCGGTAGTCGGCCGTGATCTGCGTGGCCTTGCGTTCCGACTGCTCGATCAGCGCCTGATTGGAGCGGATGATCGATTCCTGCGTGCGCAGGTCCTGCTCCTTCTCGATCCTCTCGCGCTGCTTGTCGGTGTACAGGATGCGGCCGGCGAAGCCGTCCCGGGTCAGCTTCTCGAACGCCTTTTCCTGCTCGACGTAGTGCGGCAGTACCTGCTCGAGCTTGGCTTTCGTCGCCTGCGCGGCGGCGAGGTCGTGGCGCGCCTTCTCGAGCAGCGCCCGCTCCTGCGCGAGCGCGTTCTCGTACGCCCGCACGTTGGCCGCGTGCTGCGCGCTCACCTGCGCATAGAGCTCGGCGGGGTCGCCCTTTTCGCGCAGCAGCGGCCTGCCCAGGAGCTGGGCGTCGATCCGTCGCAGCGCCAGTCGCTTGTTCTGGTGGTCGGAGGTCATGGCTCTCGCATCGGCCGCGGCGAGCGCCGGGTCCATGCGCACCAGAACCTGGCCGGCCGCGACCTTCTCGCCCTCCTTGACCAGGATCTCCTTCACGATCCCCTGCTCCGCCGGCTGCACGATCTTGAGGTAGGTCGACGGCACCAGCTTGCCGTCGGCCACGGCGACGATGTCCAGCCGCCCGAACGCGGCCCACAGCAGAAGGCCCGCGAGAAGCGCGGTCAGTAGACGAAGCATCCACCCGGCGAGCGGCGCCGGCGGCTTCTCCTGGATGCGCAGCAGCGACGGCGAGAAATCGGCCGGATCGGCGTGCATCACGTCTGCGCCTCGTCGACCAGGCGCATCTGCGTCGCTTTCTCGGCGGCCAGCGTGAGCACCTCGTCGACCTGCAAGCCGCGCGGCAGCTGGTGCGCGATGAAGAGGATCGTCACCTTGCCCTTGAGCTGGTTCACCGTCTGCGCGAAGCGCTCCGCGGTCTGCGGATCGAGGTTGCTGGCGGCCTCGTCGAAGATCAGCACCCGCGGGCGCTTCAGCACGGCGCGGGCGATGGCGAGGCGCTGCTTCTGTCCGCCGGAAAGGCCGACACCGTGCTCGCCGAGCGCCGTGTGGTACCCCTGCGGCAGCCGGGCGATGAAATCGTCGATCTCGGCCAGGCGGCAGGCCTGCACGACCTGCTCGAAGGTGGCGTTCGGATCCGCGGCGAGGAGGTTCTCGTAGATCGAGCCGGAGAAGAGGAAGGTCTCCTGCGGCACCACGCCGAAGTACTGGCGCAGCTCGTTCGCCGCGAGGTGGCGCAGGTCGCGCCCGTCGAGGGTGATGGCGCCGTCGCTCGGCTGGTAGAAGCCGAGCAGCAGCTTCGCCAGCGTGCTCTTGCCCGAGCCGGACGGCCCGGTCAGCACGGTGAGCCTGCCGGGCTTGAGGGCCAGGCTCAGGTTGCGGTAGAGGAACGGGTGCTGCGGCGAGTAGCGGAATGCGAGGCCGGTGATCCGGATCTGCGCCGTGGCCTGCGGGCTGCGCGAGGGTCTGAGCGCGTGCGGCTCGGCCGGCGCATCCATGATGTCGCCCAGGCGCCTGACGGCGATCGATGCCTGCTGGAACTCCTGCCACAGGCCGGCGAGCCGCAGCATCGGCTGCGACATCCGGCTCGCGAACATCTGGAAGGCCACCAGCATGCCGATGGTGAAGCCGTCGTTCCTCATGACGAGCAGCGCGCCGGCGCAGAGGATGGCGAGCGTCATGGCCTGCTCGAGCGCCTGCGCGACGACGTTGTAGGTGTTCGAGAGCTGCCGCGTGGCGAACCCGGCGGACAGGTAGCTGGCGAGGAGCTGGTCGTAGCGGCCCTCGAGCCGCGGCTCCATCTGCAGCGACTTGACCGTCTCCATCCCGGCGACGTACTCGGTGAGGAAAGCCTGGTTGCGCGCGCCGAGCAGGAACTGGCGGTCGATGCGCGCCCTCAGCAGCGGCACCACCGCGATCGAAAGCGCCACGACCAGGGACAGGAAGCCGAGCGCGATCAGCGCGAGCTGCCAGCTGTACGCGAACATCACTGCGGCGAAGACGAGCAGGAACGGGAAGTCCAGGATCAGCATGACCGCCGCCCCGGCCATGAACTCGCGGATCGTCTCGACGCCCTGCAGCCGCGCGATCAGCGTGCCGGTGGGGCGGTGCTCGAAGTAGGGCAGGTGGAGGCGGAAAAGATGGCGGAACACCTGGCTGCCGAGCACCGCGTCCACGCGATTGCCGGTATGCAGCACGAGGTACTGGCGCAGCCAGCTCATGCCGGCGTTGAAGAAGAGGAACATCGCGAGGCCCGCCGCGATGGCGATGAGCGTGCTGCCCGCCTGGTGCACCACCACCTTGTCGATCACCACCTGCGTGAAGAGCGGCGTGGCGAGGCCGATCAGCTGGATGAACAGCGATGCGAGAAGCACGTCGCGCCAGATGCGCCTGTGCTTCGCGAGCTCGGCCCAGAACCAGCGGAAGCCGAAGGCCGCGTTCGCGCCCTCTGCGTTCTCTGCCTCGTGGCGCACGACGAGGGCCGTGGCTTCGAAGCGCTCGAGGTCGTTGCACGAGTCGGGGGCCTGCTTGCCGGCCTCGAAGTACACGTATTGCCGGCCGTCGGACTTGACGATGTAGGCCGGCCTGCGGCTCTCGCCCTTGAGGAATGCTATGCAGGGCGGCGAAGCATTGCGCAGCGCGACCTCGCCGGTGCTGAAGCCGAGCGCCCGCAGCCCCTCGTGCAGCTGCTGCATCGTATGCGGTGCGGGGAAGCGCTGCAGAAGCAGGGCAGCGTCGAACGGCAGCCGGTTGACCTGGCACAGGCTGCCGACGAGCCAGACGAAATCGACCCGGGAAAGCTCCCCCGCCATTCGACCCTCCCCGCGCATACCTTAGCGAGTTCGGGCGCCGAAAAAAGCTCGATTTGTCCGATATTTGGCGCAGGCTAGTCCGGTCGGACTACGGCCGAAGCCGTCCGGGGCCTAGCGCACTACAAGGGGTTCGTCGGAAGATGCTGACCTGTGTAGGCAGTCACCTACACAGTTGGATGAGCGGCCATCACAGTGTTACCAGTGCCATCCGAGAGACCAACTGGTTGCCGTTAGGAATTAAAGCCTAACCTCAGCTGGTCCACGGTAGCGCCAAACAAAGTGTAGTCGCCGTCTGATCGCCTGAGTGGGTAGTACCGGAGGGCACGTCTAGCGGACGTGCCCTCTTTTTTTCGTCCCGCTCAGGAAAGTATTCTGCTCGCGCCCCGCGCGACGCGGTATCGCCGCTCCCCGCTTCGTGTTGTCGCCGCCGCCCGCTTCGCGCCATGGGCATTCGTCTACACCGCGGCAGGCGCCCGCGACGGGGAAAGCCCTGATTGCGTGAATCTTGATACGCGTTGCGTCAGTGTTTCCTGCGGGTGAACGGCCCGCCGGCAACCAGGTCGAGCGCCCGCATGTAGACGCGCGTCGGCGGCTCGCGCCTGCCCTCCAGCCAGTCGGTCAGCAGCTCGGGGGATACCTCGAGGTGCTCGGCCAGGCGCTGCAGGCTGCCGACGGTGCGCAGCGCGCGCGCCAGGGTGCGGGTAATCGAGTTGTCTGCCACGGTCGCCTGCATCGGTTGCATGGCTTTATTAGATAGAGCGGGGCCTGCGAAAGCAGTGACCGATTCCCCTGCGCCCCTGTGCGCAATTGCCCCCGCATTCCCCGGCGGGGAGTCTTGGCGGCGCGGGCTAGGCGGCGCTGAGCGCGTTGTCGTCGCGGGCGCTGCCGGCGAGGCCGGCGGCGGCGTACAGCCGCTCCTGCGAGCGCAGCACGCGCTCCACCAGCTCGATCAGGCGCGGCGCTAGGAACGGCTTCACCAGGCAGGCCGAGCCGAGGGACTCGGCGTGGCTGCGCAGCTCGGAGCGCCCGGTGACGAAGATCACCGGCACCCACGGGATGGAAGAGTCGGTGATCAGCGCCGACACGAAGTCGAGGCCGCTCACGTACGGCATGTGCGCGTCGATGATCATCAGGTCGGGACGCGCTTCGCGCACGTGGCGGGCGGCGTTGCGCGCGTCGGAGGCGAGCAGGACGCGATACCCCGCGTCCTCGAGTTGCAGCTTCAGCAGCTCCCGGATCTCGGGCTCGTCGTCGACGACGAGTATGGTGCGGCGGCGGCGCTCTTGTTCTCTCATGGCGACACTCCTCTCGGAACTATTCTGCGGGTCCGGCGCGCAACGACGGCAGCCGTCGGGTTAGTCCTGGCGGACTACCCGCGCGACGCTACGAAATCCGGGAGAAGGGTCGTACGATGCCGACTGTGCTGTCGATCAACACCGACAGCACGAAAGCAGGGGATGCGGCCAGCACGGTGTTACCAGCGCCATCCGAGAGACCCGTTCAGCGGAACGGGTCCACGGTAGTGCCAAACAGGGTGTAGTCGCCGTCCGATCGCCAAATCAGCAAACTGAGCGGTATCCAGTACCGGAGGGCACGTCTAGCGGATGTGCCCTCTTTTTTTCTCACCGCCCGCGCATTGTGTGCGCCGCCGCGCGCCGCCGCTATCGGCGGCCACGGGATTCTCTTGTCGCGATACGACGGAAAATCGTCGTGGATGGATTTCGACGTCGCGGACGGGCGTCGCGACAGAAGAACGACTACTTCGCCTGCTCCGGGGCGGGCTTCACCACCCGCTCGTTCACGCTGGGCTGCACCACGCGCTCGTTCGGGTTCAGGTTCAGGTTGACGTAGCGCTGCGCGTGCAGCGGCGGATTCGCCTTGGCCGCCTCGTAGAGCGGCTGCACCTTGGCGCCGAGCTCCTTCAGCCGCTTGGCGCGGTTCTCGGGCGAGGGGTGCGTCGACAGGAACTCCGGGCCTTTGCCGCCGCCCAGCTTGCCCATCTTCTCCCACAGCGTGACGGCGGACGCGGGATCGAAGCCGGCGCGCGCGGCGATCTCGATGCCGATCTGGTCGGCTTCCGCCTCGCTCTCGCGGCTGTTGGGCAGCGTCACCGCCATGTGCGCGGCTGTCTGCATGAGGTCGCCGCCGACATTGCCGACGCCCGTCGCGGCCGCGAGGATCGCAACGCCTATGCCGGTGCTCCTCGCGACCGACATCCGCTCGCGCGTGTGGTCGGCGAGCGCGTGCGCGATCTCGTGGCCCATGACCTGCGCGATCTCCTCGTCGGTCGCCTTGAGCTTCTCCCACATGCCGCTGTAGATGGCCATCTTGCCGCCGGCCATGCAGAACGCATTGACGGTCTTCGGATCGTTGATCACCTGCACTTCCCAGCGCCAGCCGGCCGAGTTCGGCCGCAGCTTCACCGCCTGCGCGACCAGCCGGTCGGTGATCTCCTGCACTTTCTTGCTCCGCTCGCTTTCCTTCTCGACCTGCTTCTTGGTGTCGAGCTGCTTCATCATCTGCGCGTACGCACCGGCCGAGCCCTGGATCGCCTCCGACTCCGACACGAGACCGACGAGCTGCCTGCGCCCGGTCAGCGGGTTGGTCGAGCAGGCGGCAATGGCGGCCACCAGGGCGACGACCGACCACTTGAGAGTCGTTTTCATCGGCGGCATTTTAGGCTCTCCCCAGGGCGCAAGATGTAACTGATTGTGTTCGCTTTTCCCGGGATTTCGGGATTGCGGCGGTGCTAGATGCTTTGTGGGGGCGGCGGACCGTAAAATCAACGCCGTTGTGTTCGATGCACTCCGTGGCCGCGCCAAGAAACATCCTCAGGTCCCGAGCTCCGAGCCGAGCTTCGCCCATCCCCCTGTCTGGATCCATGCGTCGCTCGCCGCGAAGTGTTTTCCCGGAAAGGAAAGTCCGTTGCTGATCTCCCGTCGTCGTGAAGCCAAGCGCCGAGCGCTGCTGCAGATGCTCGACCGCCTGCCCATTCGCAGCGAACGTCCCAAGCCCCTCCAGAGGCCGGGCGGCACCGCCGCCGCCGAGGTGCCGCTGGTGCGGCCCCTCGCCGACGCCGGTACCCGCGTCCAGAAGTAGCTAGGCGGCTTTCTTTTCCCGCTTCGGCAGCTCGCCGATGGCGGTGCGGATCGCGTCGTCGACGCGCTCCAGGAACACGAACTCGAGCTTCTGCCTGGCCTCGGCCGGCACGTCCTCGAGGTCCTTCTCGTTCCTCCGGGGCAGCATCACCGTCTTGATGCCGGCGCGCAGCGCCGCGAGCGTCTTTTCCTTCACCCCCCCGATCGGCAGCACCAGCCCGCGCAGCGAGATCTCGCCCGTCATGGCGACGTCGTGGCGGACCGGCACGTCGAGCAGCAGCGAGACGATCGAAAGGAACATCGCCACGCCGGCGCTCGGGCCGTCCTTCGGCGTCGCGCCCGCCGGCACGTGCACGTGGATGTCGACCTTGTCGAACGCCTCGTTGAGGAACGTGCGGGCGAGCGTAAGCGCGGCCTGCGCGGATTCCTTCATCACGTCGCCGAGCTGGCCGGTCAGGATCAGCTTGCCGCTGCCCGGCACCTTCGACGCCTCGATGAACAGGATGTCGCCGCCGACCGGCGTCCAGGCGAGGCCCGTGGCCACGCCCGGCACCGAGGTGCGCTCCGCCACCTCGTTCTCGAAGCGCTTCGGCCCGAGGATGGTGTGCAGGTCGTCCACCGTGACGCGGATCTTCTCGGCGCGGCCCTCGGCCACCTGCATCGCGACGTGGCGCAGCACCGCGCCGATCTCGCGCTCGAGGTTGCGCACGCCGGCCTCGCGCGTGTAGTCGCCGATGATGGCGCGCAGCACCTCGTCCGGGACCTGGAAGTCCTCGATCGCCTTGTCGGCGCTCGTCAATCCATTGGCCTCGAGCTGGCGCTTGACGAGGTAGCGCTTCGCGATCTCCAGCTTTTCCTCTTCGGTATAGCCGGGAAGCTGGATGATCTCCATGCGGTCGCGCAGCGGCCCCGGGATGGTGTCGAGCATGTTCGCCGTGGTGATGAACATCACCTTAGACAGGTCGAAATCCACGCCGAGGTAGTTGTCGCGGAACTTCGAGTTCTGCTCAGGATCGAGCACCTCGAGCAGCGCGCTCGACGGGTCGCCATGGAAGCCGCCCTGGCCGAGCTTGTCGATCTCGTCGAACATCAGCACCGTGTTCTTCGACGCGGCGCGGCGCAGCGCCTGGATGACGTTGCCCGGCAGCGCACCGATGTAGGTGCGGCGGTGGCCGCGGATCTCCGCCTCGTCGTGCACGCCGCCGAGCGCGATGCGCTGGAACTTGCGCCCGGTCGCTTTGGCGATCGACTGGCCGAGCGAGGTCTTGCCCACGCCCGGCGGCCCGACGAAGCACAGGATCGGGCTCTTGCCGGCGGGGTTCAGCTTCCTCACCGCCAGGTGCTCGAGGATGCGCTTCTTGATCTTCTCCAGGCCGAAGTGGTCGTCGTCCAGCACTTTGCGGGCGTGCGGGATGTCGATCGCCGGCGCCGCCTCGTCCTTCCACGGCAGCTCGGCGAGCCACTCGAGGTAGGTGCGCAGCATGCCGCTCTCGGCGCTGCCCTCGCCCATGCGCTGCAGCCGCTTCAGCTCCTTGGTCGCGTGCTTGTGCACGTCCTGCGGCATGGCGGCGTCGTCGATCTGCTTCTTCAGCTCGGCGAGCTCCGCGCCGGTGTCCTCGTCCTCGCCGAGCTCCTTCTGGATCTGGCGCAGCTGCTCGCGCAGCACGTGCTCGCGCTGGCGCTCGTCGAACTCCTTCTTCGTCTTCTCGCCGATCTCCTTCGAGATGCGCAGCACGCCGACGCGCTCGGACAGCAGCGCGAGCACGCGGTCGAGGCGCGTCTTCAGGTCGAACGTTTCGAGCAGCTGCTGCTTGTCCTCGAGCTTGACGTCGAGCAGGTTCGCCACCATGTCGGCGAGCAGCCCGGGCGAGGTCATGCCCTGCACCACCACCGCCAGCTCCTCGGGCGCGTTCGGCAGCAGCTGGATCGCCTCCACCGCCTGCGCCTTGAGCTGCATGAAACGCGCTTCGACCTCGGCCGTCATCTCCTCCGGCGTCTCGATCATCTGCACGCGCGCGACGAGGAACGGCCAGCCCTCCAGGAACTCCAGCGCGCGAAAACGCGTCTGGCCCTGCACCACCATGTGGTGCGCGCCTTCGCCGCCGGTGATGTAGCGCACGATCTGGCCCGCGGTGCCGACCCAGTACAGGTCGCCCGGCTTCGGCTCGTTCTTCTGCGGATCCTTCTGCAGGAGGAAGCCGACCTTGCGCTCCGAGCGCACGGCTTCCTGCGCGGCCGCGACCGAGCTCGGCCGCCCGACCGTGATCGGCGAGATCACGCCGGGGAAGAGCACCGTGTTCCTCATCGGAATGAGGATCATCGCGTCTTCGGGCAGCGGCTTCACGCTCGCGGGGCGCGCCTTGTCGGCGGGCGCCGCGGAGGCACCCGGGTTGTCCTGCGCGAGCAGCTTGTTGGTCATGCGCCTTCCTTCTTGTGGAACAGCAACGTCAGCACGCCGTCGGCGAGCCGCTTCTCGACGAGCTCCAGATCGGCGAGCGGCAAGCCGATCTGCCGCTCGAAACGGCCATAGGGAATCTCGATGCGATGCAGGTTGAGCGTGTCGGCGCTGCAGGGGAAAGGTCGCACGGCGGACACGGTGAGGCCGCCGGCGTCGATCGCCAGCGTGATCGATTCGGCCGGCACGCCCGGCAGCGCCACCTGCACGCGCACATGCCCGGCCGACTCGGTGACGTCGATCGGCGGCTGCCATGCCACGTCCTGGTGATGGAAGAACTGGCGCTGGAGCTTCTCGGCCCGGTCGAGCATCGACAGGGCTTCGCTCCACATCCAGCTCGAAAGGTCGCGCGATCTCACCGGTCTTAGGTGGCGGCGAGGGCCGCCTGAATCAAGAGCGCTGCAAGAAACGCTCCGAATGACCCTGGGCGGGTGGGGCTATCGCGCCGGAACCGCGCTTCTGTCCTGTTTTTCCTGGGCCTTTTGGAGAAGCCAGCGCCTGAACGCGACGACCGCCGGCCTTTCCGCGATCACTTCGGGGCAGACCAGGTAGTACGCCGAGCGCGGTTTCAGCTCGATTTCAAACGGCGCGCACAGCCTGCCCGACGCCACGTCGGCATCCACCAGCGGCCGTAGCGCGAGCGCCACGCCGAGCTTCTGCGACGCCGCCTCGAGCGACAGGATGTTGGAGGAGAAATGCGGGCCGCGGGTGCCATCGACCTTGTCGCCCACGCCGGCCACCTCGAGCCATTTCTGCCACGCGTGGCCGTGCGCCACGAGATTCATCGCGTCGTCGTGCAGCAGGGTGTGGTGCGCGAGGTCGGCCGGCGCGCGGATCGGCGGCGAGCCCTTGACCAGGTCCGGGCTCGCCACCACCACGGTCGACACGCCGAACAGGCGGTCGGCGCGATAGCCCGGATACTCGCCCGCGCCGAGGTGGATCTCGACGCCCGAGGTCTCGCTCCGCAGATCGAGGTTGCCGACCAGGGCCGCGGAGTCGAGCGCGCCGGCATCGACCATCTTGCTCGAGGCGACGACGCGCACGTCGATCTTGGGCTCCTTGCGCGAGAAGTCGGCGAGCCGCGGCATCAGCCAGCGCGCGGTAAACACCGGCGGCGCCGTGATCTCGAGGTCCGTCTCGTCGGCGCGCTCGTGGATCATCTCGACCGCCGCCGCGAGCGAGTCGAAGCCCTCGCGCAGCCGCGGCAGGCAGGCGCGCGCCGCCTCGGTGAGCTGCACGCCGCGACCCGCGCGCCGGAAAAGCGGCACGCCCAGGTAGTCCTCGAGGCTCTTGATCTGGTGGCTCACCGCCGCCTGCGTGATCGACAGCTCGTTCGCCGCGTCCTTGAACGACAGGTGGCGCGCGGCGGCCTCGAATACGCGTAGTGCATTCAGCGGAGGCAGGCGGTAGATCACGTAATCAATGAGTTTTTTTCATGCCACGGGTGAGATTTGATCGTTTGTCCCCGCGCCGCCCGGGGCTTACATTGCCTGCATGAAGAACCGCGACCTGAACCGCAACCCCTACCTGAATCCGGCGGAATTGTACGCGCTGGAGCGCGACGCCCGCCGCGCCCGCTCCGCCGAGTTGGGACGCCTGCTGCAGGCGGGCCTGACGTGGGTGAAGCGCTGGGTCGCATCAGGCAACACTACCAAGGGACTGCGTCATGCTTAAGACCGTTTTCTGGAAAAACGCCGCCGCCTCTCTGCCCAGCTCCGTGCGCGAGCGCTACATGATCGACATCGAGCAGGCGGAACGCTGGGAACTTGCGATCGACGAAGTGTTCGAAGTGGTGGCGCGGCTGAAAGCCGCTTTCACGCGCAGCCCCGCACCGCGCGGCGCGCACTGACAGGCTGCCTCGCCGTCCGAGCAAATCCGACGCCTCCTCCTCCTCCTCTGGCTAGGGCCCGCTCGGGCGGCGAGCATTAAATTGAACGGGGTCGCAAGACCCCGTTTTCTTTTTGTACCATCCCCTGATGAAGGTGAAAGCGCAGCCGCGCGCCGCCGGCGTGATCGTCTTCCGGCGCACCGGGCGCGGCGTCTACCTGCTCGTGCTGCGCGCCTACAACAACTGGGACTTCCCGAAGGGAATGGTGGATACGGGCGAGGACCAGCTCACCGCGGCGAAGCGTGAGCTGAAGGAAGAGACCGGCCTCGCCGGCGTCGACTTCCCGTTCGGCGAGGAGTTCAAGGAAACCCTGCCCTACTCCGGCAACAAGATCGCGCGCTACTACCTCGGCGAGACCGAGGAAGTCGAGGTCGAGCTGCCCGTCTCCAAGGAGCTCGGCCGCCCCGAGCACCACGAATACCGCTGGGTCAGCTTCGACGAAGCCGAGGACCTGCTCCCGCCGCGCCTGGGCATCGTCCTCGAGTGGGCGCGCCGCACCATCTCCGGCAGCTAGCCGCAGTCATTTTTTCTTCAGCAGCTTGGCAAGATCCGCCAGCGGTCGGTGACTCGCCGGCGCTGGATCGGTCTGCTTCGCGGAGCCGCCTGCCTGCGAATCCACGATTCGCGCGTGCTCGTTCTCGTGGCAGTAGATGCACAGCAATTCCCAATTCGAGCCATCGGGCGGATTGTGGTCGTGATTGCCATCGCGATGATGAACCGTCAGCTCCTTCAGCCTCCTGCCGGAAAACTCCCTGGCGCAACGCGCGCACACATGCGGGAGGATCTTGAGCGCTTGGGTTCGATAGTCCACGAATAATTGCGTACCGGGTACGGAACTAGCCGCTGTTGCGAAGGCCGGCGGCGACGCCGTTGATGGTGAGGTGGATGCCGCGCAGCAGGCGCTCGTCGCCGCCGTCGGCGCGGTGGCGGCGCAGCAGCTCGACCTGGAGGTGGTTCAGCGGATCGAGGTAGGGGAAGCGGTTGCGGATCGAGCGGGCGAGGGTCGGGTTGTCGGCGAGCAGCTCGCTCTTCTCCGTGATCGCCGCCAGCCAGCGCCGCGTGCGCTGCCACTCGCTCTCGATGCGGCCGAACACCGCCATGCGCAGCCGCGGGTCTTCCACCAGCTCGGCGTAGCGCGAGGCAATGGCGAGATCGGTCTTGGCGAGCACCATGTCCATGTTCGAGAGCACCGAGCGGAAAAACGGCCACGAGCGGTACATCTCGCGCAGCTCCTCGACGTTGCCCTTCCACGCGTCGACCGCCGAGCCGAAGCCGTACCAGCCGGGCAGCATCAGGCGGCACTGGCTCCAGCTGAACACCCACGGGATGGCGCGGATGTCCTCGATGGTCTGCGTCGCCTTGCGCGAGGCGGGCCGGCTGCCGATGTTGAGCTCGGCGAGCTCGGCGATCGGCGTCGACTGGCGCCAGTAGTCGATGAAGGCGGGCGTTTCGCGCACCAGCGCGCGGTAGGCGGCGAAGGCGGCGCGCGACAGCTCCTCCATGATGGCGGCATGGCGCGCGTGGTCCGGCTCGTTTCGCCGCGCGAGGCTCGCCTCCAGCGTGGCGGCGGCGAGCGCCTCCAGGTTGCGCCGCCCGGCTTCGGCGTCGGCGTACTTGCTGGCGATCACTTCGCCCTGCTCGGTGAGGCGCAGCGCGCCGTCGACCGTGCCGGCCGGCTGCGCGAGCACCGCCTCGTAGCTCGGCCCGCCGCCGCGGCCGATGGTGCCGCCGCGGCCGTGGAACAGGCGCAGCCGCACGCCGCGCGGCCGGCAGACATCGCGCAGCGCCTCCGACGCCTTATACAGCGACCAGTTGGACGTGACGTAGCCGCCGTCCTTGTTGCTGTCCGAATAGCCGAGCATCACCTCCTGCTCGCGCCCGCGGCCTTCGATCCAAGCCCTGTAGAGGGGCAACTCGAGCGCCTTGAGGATGACCTGTCCGCAGTTCGCCAGGTCGGCGATCGACTCGAAGAGCGGCACGATGTCGATCTCGAGCGGCGCGCCGGCCGCCGGCTTCAGCAGGCCGGCCTCGCGCGCGAGCAGGCCAACCTCCAGCAGGTCCGACACCGACTCGCAATGCGAGATCACGTAACGCGGCACCGCGCGCGGGCCGAAGCGCCGCCGGCACTCCCCGGCCGCATCGAGGATGGCGAGCTCCTTCGCCACCAGCGGCGAGTACTCGATGTGCGGTGAACGCAGCGGCCGCGGGCTCGCCAGCTCATGCGCGAGCAGCGCGACCCGCTGTTCCTCGCCCAGCTCCCTGTAGCCCGGCATCCCGGCCAGGCGAAGGAGCTCGTCCACCACCGCCTCGTGCACGTCGGAGCTCTGCCGCAGGTCGAGCGGCGCGAGGTGGAAGCCGAACAGCGACACTTTGCGCTCGAGGGTGCG
>DASSPL010000313.1:0-2541 GCA_035699685.1 Burkholderiales bacterium
TGCTGCCTGCTGAACGACAAGCTCGTCCCGGTGACGCGCCTCGTGTCCACGCCGCTGGTGATGGTGGTGAATCCGTCGGTGCCCGCCAACTCGGTGAAGGACTACGTGGCCCTCGCCCGGTCGCAGCCCAACCAGCTCACCTATGCCTCCGGCGGCAACGGCGCCATCACGCAGATGGTGGGCGAGCTCCTCAAGGTGACCACCGGCATCCAGGTGCGCGAGATTCCCTACAAGGCGATCGGCGCCGAGTTCCCGGATCTCATCGGCGGCCATGTCAGCACGGCGTTCCTTGCGCCGGTGGTGATCCGCGACGCCCTGAAGTCGGGCAAGCTGCGCGGCCTCGGCGTCGCCGGCCCGCGGCGCATCGCGCTCATCGGCGAGGTGCCGACGATGGCCGAAGCGGGCTTCCCGACCATCGAGGCCACCGGCTGGAACGGCATCTTCGTCGCCGCCGGCACGCCGGCGCCGGTGATCGACCGGCTGCAGCGCGAGATCGGCGGTATCCTCAAGTCGAAGGAGCTGGTCGACGACGCCGCCAACATCGGCTACGAGCTCGGCGGCGAGCGGCCCGAGGAGTTCGCCGGCTTCGTGCGCGGCGAGATCCGGAAGTGGGGTAAGGTAGTCCAGGACGCCGGGATCAAGATCCAGTGAGAGGAGGAGTCATGTTGCGAATCCTTGCCGCGCTGGCCGCGGCACTTGCAGTGTCTGGCGCCAGTGCCCAGCAGTGGCCGGCGAAGCCGGTGCGTGTCATCGTCAACGTCGCGCCGGGCGGCGTGGCCGACGTGACCGCGCGGGTGCTCGGCGCGCGGCTGACCGAGACGCTGGGCCAGCCCTTCGTCGTCGAGAACCGCGCCGGCGGCGACGGCTACATCGGCTTCGAGGCGGTGGCCCGCGCGGAGCCCGACGGCTACACGCTGGTGTACTCGCCGGGCTCGAGCATGATGATCGCGCCGCACATCGTGAAGCGCGCGGACCTGGATCCGACGAAGGTGCTGGTGCCGATCGTGCCGACCGGCCGCGTGTCGCTCTACGTGATCACGCATCCGAACGTGCCGGTGAGCAATTACGCCCAGTTCCTCGCCTACGCGAAAGCCAACCCGGGCAAGCTGAACTACGGCACGCCCGGCAACGGCACCTCGCCGCACATCGCCACCGAGGTCTACGCGCGGGAAGCGGGCGTCAAGCTGAACCACGTGCCGTACAAGGGCGCCGGCCCGGCGCTCAAGGACCTGCTCGGCGGCGTGATCGACTTCATGTTCGACCCGGGCCCCGGGATCGCGCAGGCGAAGGGTGGCAAGGTGAAGATGATCGCCATCGCCGGGCCGAAGCGCCACCCGGACTTCCCGGACGTGCCGACGCTCGAGGAGAACGGCATCAAGGGCGTCGACGGCGGCCCGCACTTCGCGTTCTATGGCCCGAGCGGCATGCCGCGCGAGGCGATCGACCGCCTGAACCGCGAGGTGATCAAGGTGATGCAGGAGCCGCAGGTGCTGGAGCGCTTCCGCGCGCTGGTGGTCGACCTCGCCGACCCGATGACGCCGCAGCAGTTCGCGGCGTACGTGCGCAGCGAGCATGACCGTTACGCCAGGCTGATTCCCACGCTCGGCATCACCCAGTGACCGGCTCTCAAGCCCTCCTGCGCGCGCTGCGCGGGATGGGCGTCGAGGCGATCTTCGCCTCGCCGGGGTCGGACTGGGCGCCGCTGTGGGAGGCACTCGCCTCGGACGAATGGTGGGCTGAGCGCTATATCTCGTCGCGGCACGAGGAAACCGCGATGGGCATGGCCATGGGCTACGCCAAGGCCACCGGCAAGTTGCCGGCCGTGGTGGTGCACACCACGGTCGGCGCGCTGCACACCACCATGATCGCGCGCGCCGCGCTGCACGAGCGCATCCCGATGGTCATCCTCGCCGGCGAAGTCATCGGCTTCGCCGAGCCGCCGTCCCCCAAGGTCGGGCGGCAATGGCTGCGCCTGCTCACCGACCTGGGCGGACCGGCGCGACTCATGGAGCCGTGCGTGAAGTGGAGCTTCGCGCTGAACAACCCCGGCATCCTCGCGCACACCCTGCAGCGCGCCTGCCAGCTCGCCGTGACCGCGCCGCGCGGTCCGGTGTTCGTCTCCGTGCCGACGGAGTACATGATCGCCGGCGACGTGCCCGAGGCGCCGCCTGCCGCGCTGCCTTCGCTGCCGCACGTGAACGAAGCGTCGCTCTCGGAAATGGCGAACCTTCTGAACGGCGCACGCCAGCCGGTCATCGTCACCGAGGAAGCCGGACGCGATCCCGCGGCGGTGCAGGCGCTGGTCGCGCTGGCCGAGACGCTCGGCGCGCCGGTGTACGAAGCGTGGCAGCCGTACTACTGCAATTTCCCGCACGACCACCCGCTCTATGGCGGCATCGTGGTCGACGACCTGCCGGCGCCGCTCGCCGGCGCCGACGTCGTGCTGCTCGTCGAATCGGTGCTGCCGTGGCATCCGCCGAGCCGCATCACCGACAAGAAGGTGCTGGTGCTCGGCGAGGATCCGCTGCATCCGCGGCTGCC
>DASSPL010000314.1:0-2206 GCA_035699685.1 Burkholderiales bacterium
GGGCGGCGGCGTCGCCTGCGTGCCGCCCTGGCCGCGCAGGTCGTAGCGCAGCACGCGGAAATGCGGCTCGAGCGCCGGCATCTGCGCGTCCCACATCGTGGTGTCGTTGGCGATGCCGGTGACCAGCGTGACCCACGGCGCCCCCTGATTGGACGACGGCGGTCCGCTCGCCTTGTAGTTCACCGCGATCCCATCAATAATGAACATGTTCAGTCCATCGTAGTCATTCCCGCAAATGCCGTCCAGAAAAGTCGCATTGGTCACCGGCGCGGCGACCGGCATCGGCGCCGCCGCCGTGCTCGCGCTCGCCCGGGCCGGCTACGACGTCGCCCTGAACTACAGCTCGAGCGACGCCGCCGCCCGCGAGACCGCCAAGCAGGCCGAGAAGCTCGGCGCGAGGACGCTGCTCGCGAAGTGCGACGTGTCGAACGAGGCCGGCGTGCGCACCATGGTCGCGTCGGTGCACCAGGCCTTCGGGCGGCTCGACGTGCTGATCAACAACGCCGGCACCACCGCGTCGTGGAAGCCCAAGGACCTCGAGACGCTGTCGCTGGATGAATGGGATCGCGTCTTCGCCGTCAACGTGCGCGGCCTGTTCCAGGTCACCCGCGCCGCGGCGCCGCTGCTCAAGGAATCCAAGGGCTGCATCGTCAACACCGCGAGCATCGTCGGCCTGCGGCCGGGCCCGCAACCCCTTCCCTACGCCGCGAGCAAGGCCGCCGTCGTCAACCTCACGAAGACGCTCGCCTGGAACCTCGGCCCCGAGATCCGCGTGAACGCCGTCGCCCCCGGCTGGATGGAAGGCGACTGGATGAAGCGCATGCTGAAGGACAAGTACGAGGACCTGATGGGCAAGCGCGCGAAGGCGACGCCGCTCAAGCGCGTCGTCACGGCCGAGGATGTGGCCGAGACCATGATGAGCCTCATCCAGGGCAACCGTTTCGTCACCGGCGAGATCATCGTCGTCGACGGCGGCTTCACCAGCTCCACCTAGAAATTGGTGACAGTCACCCTTTAGCCATGCCGCTCCAAGGAGTAGTGCCTTTCCCGCCCGAGTTCGCGAAGCGCTACCGCGAGAAGGGCTACTGGCAGGACAAATCGCTGGCCGCCGAATTCGCCGTCGTCTTCAAGAAATACGGGCCGAAGGTCGCCCTCATCGACGGCGAGCGGCAATACACGTATCGGCAGATCGACGAGCTGACCGACAACCTGGCGCTCAACCTGCTCGAGCTCGGCCTGAAGCCGCTCGACCGCGTGGTGCCGGTGCTGCCCAACATCGCCGAGTTCGTGCTGCTGTACTTCGCGTTGCAGAAGATCAGCGGCATCCCGATCGCGGCGCTGGTCACGCATCGCTTCGCCGAGATTAACCAGTTCGTGCAGCTCTCCGGCGCGACGACCGTGGTCTATCCCGAGCGGCAGAGCGACTTCGAGTTCGAGCCGATGATCAAGAGGGTGCAGGCGGAGAACCCGCATTTGCGGTTTTGCATCTCCCTTCCCAGGCTGAAAGAGCTGATCGAGCGCCCGGCCCGCCTGCCGAAGAGCGAGCTGCAGAAGATCAAGATCGACCCCACCGACCCGTGCATCTTCCAGCTCTCGGGCGGCACCACGGGAATCCCGAAGCTCATCCCGCGCACGCACAACGACTACGCCTACAACTCGAAGACCGCGGCGCCGGTCTGCGGCGTGACCGGGGATTCCGTGCTGCTCCTGGCGCTGCCGATCGCGCACAACCTGCCGCTCGCCTGCCCGGGCATCCAGGGCTACTTCTTCCAGGGCGGCAAGGTGGTGCTGTCGCCCACGACGCGGCCGGAGGAGATGTTCAAGCTGATCGAGAAGCACGCGGTCACGCACATCAAGGTGGTGCCGGCGCTGCTCATCCGGCTGATCAACGAGCCGATGATCGGCAAGTACCACCTGTCGACGGTGAAGATCATCCAGAGCGGCGGCCAGCGCATGCAGCCCGAGGTGCGGCTGAAGACGCACCAGCTCATCCCGAGCTGCTTCGTGCAGGAGAACTTCGGCATGTCGGAAGGGATGCTGTTCTTCGTGCGCCTCGACGACCCGCAGGAGGTGAAGCTCGAGACCTGCGGCCGGCCGATCTGCGCCGACGACGAGGTGCTGCTGCTCGACGACGACGATCGCCCCGTAGCCGACGGCGAGGTCGGCGAGCTCACCTGCCGGGGCCCGTACACGCTGCGCGGCTACT
>DASSPL010000315.1:0-10919 GCA_035699685.1 Burkholderiales bacterium
ATTGGGGTCAGATCAACATTTCCGGACAGCGAGAGCAACTTGGCTGCGCGTCCAATAATGTTGATCTGACCCCATGCGGAACGCCGATCGCGTAACGGCGGTTCTGCTGTTCGTCGTCTCGGTCGCGTTCGCGGCCGGGGCATTGAAGCAGTACCAATGGTGGGGTCCGGGCGGTCCGGGCTCCGCCTTCCTGCCGTTCTGGCTCGGGCTGGTGATGGCGCTGCTCGCCATCGGCATGTTCCTGAAGACGCTGAAGCGGGACTACCCGGTCGCCGACTGGTGGCCGAAGGGCCAGGGCCTGAAGGACATGCTGGTGGTGCTCGCGGCGACGGTGGTGTTCGTCGCGCTGTTCAACTTCCTCGGCATGGTGATCGGCACGGCGCTCTTCCTGCTCTTCCTGATCGGGTATCTGGGCCGGCATCGCTGGTGGGTGACCCTCTGCGTCGCGGTCGCGGCGGCCTCGTTCAACTGGCTGGTGTTCATCCACTGGCTGCGCGTGCCGTTCCCCGAAGGCAGGCTGTGGATTTTCTAGGCAACCTCCAACTCGGTTTTTCGGTCGCCTTCACCCCGTTCAACATCCTGATGGCGGTCGCCGGCGTGATGGTCGGCATCCTCATCGGCGCGCTGCCGGGCGTCGGCCCTCCGTCGGGCGTGGCGATGCTGCTGCCGCTCACCTTCGGCATGGATCCCACCTCGGGGATCATCATGCTCGCGGCGATGTACGCCGGCACGATGTACGGCGGCACGATCACCGCGGTGCTGATCAATACGCCGGGCGAGTCGGCCTCGGTGGTCACCTGCCTCGACGGCTATGCCATGGCGCAGCAGGGCAGGGCGGGGCCCGCGCTCGGCATCGCCGCCTTCGCCTCGTTCATCGCCGGCACGATCGGCGTCGTGCTGCTGATGCTGGTGTCGCCGGCGCTCGCCAAGTGGGCGCTGTCGTTCGGCCCGCCGGAGACTTTCGCGCTCATGCTGCTCGGCCTCACCACGGTGACGCTGCTCGCCGGCGAGGACCCGCTCAAGGCGTACATCAGCATGGTGTTCGGGCTGATGCTGGCGATGGTCGGCTTCGATATCATCTCGGGCGACGCGCGCTACGGCTTCGGCATCCCGGAGATGATGGACGGCGTCGACTTCCTGCCGGTGGCGATCGGCCTGTTCGGCCTGGGCGAGGTGCTGGCCGGCGCCGAGGCGAAGACGCAGGCGATCAAGGGCAACCTGCGCCTGCGCGACGTGTGGCCGAGCGTCGCCGACTGGTCGCGCTCGAAGTGGGCGATCGTGCGCGGCACGGCGATGGGCTTCGCCGTCGGCATGCTGCCCGGCGCGGGACCGACGGTCGCCTCGTTCCTCGCCTACACCACGGAGAAGCGCGTCTCCAAGCACCCCGAGCAGTTCGGCAAGGGCGCGATCGAGGGCGTCGCCGCGCCGGAAGCGGCCAACAACGCCGGCGCCACGGCGGCGATGGTGCCGATGCTCACGCTGGGAATTCCAGGCTCGGCAACCACCGCCATCATGCTCGGCGGCCTGATGATGTGGGGCCTGCGCCCCGGGCCGATGCTGTTCGAGAAGAACCCGCAGTTCGTCTGGGGCCTGATCGCCTCGCAGTACATCGCCAACGTGCTGCTGCTCATCCTCAGCACACTCTTCATCCCGCTGTTCGTGCGCGCGGTGCGCATCCCGTACTCGATCCTGATGCCGCTGATCGTGGTGTTCTGCATCACCGGCGCGTACTCGCTGAAGAACAACGTCTGGGACGTCGGCCAGATGCTGGTGTTCGGCGTGATCGGCTACTTCATGAAGAAGCTCGGCTACTCGCCGGCGGCGCTGGTGCTCGCGCTGGTGCTCGGCCCGCTCGCCGAGCGCGCGCTGCGCCAGTCGCTGATCATCTCCGACGCCGGCGTCGGCATCTTCTTCATGCGGCCGATCTCGGCCGTGCTGATGGGGCTCGCCATCGTCGCCGTCGCCATTCCCGTGGTCCAGGCGCTGCGGAGGAAATAGGGACAGTCCCTATTTTTCCGGCGGCGAGGGCGGCGAGAAGCTTTCGTCGAGGATCATCTTGCGCAGCGTCTCGAGCGCGACGTCGTCGCCGTACTCGTCGCCGATCTGGATCAGGTCGACGAAGCGCTCGACGCCGAGCGCCTCCAGGGCGTTGCGGATGGCGTTGCGCGAGCTGGCCGGCATCACGGTCTGCCCGACGCGGAAGGCGACGATGCGCGCGATCCGCCGGCGATCCATCAACGCCTGCAGGAACTCGAACATTCGCGACTCGTCGAAGCGCACGTTGCAGGCGACGGTGTCGAAGCCGTCCTCGTCGAAGCGCTGCAGCGCTTCGTTCACCGAGTAGGCGGCCACCAGCTCCGCGTCGTCGCCCAGCGCGTCGCGCACCGCCTCGACTGCGTCGCCGGTGCCGGCGACGAGCACCCGCGGGCGCAGGCGGGCGACGTGTTCTCTAATGGCGGCCACTACCCTCCTCCGGGTTGGCCTCCCCCGGTTCGATGCTACGGCGTATGCGCGCCGCGCTATGTGGAACTATTTGGCAGGCGCGTCCGGCTGGCCCGGGTGGCGCATGCTCGCCGGATCGATGTACGCCCACGGGCGCGCGCTCTTCGTCCAGATGTTGGCGGTGATCTTCTGCTCGCCGGCGTCGTCGAAGGTCCCTGCGCGCACTACCACGATGTCGGGCGTGAGCTCGCGCTGGCTGTAGAGCGGCGAGCCGCACTCGCCGCAGAAAAAACGGTGCAGCGTGCGGCCGCTGTCGGCCGCCGCGGTGTAGCGCTTCGGCGACCCCGAGGTCACGGTAAATGCAGAGCTCGGCACCACCGCGTTCACGCTCCCCGCGGCGCCCGATGCCTTCTGGCAATTTCTGCAATGGCACGCGCGCAGCTCGGTGACCGGCACCGAGATCGTGAAGCGGATGGCGCCGCAGAGGCAGCTCCCGTTGATCATGCTTCCCCCTTTAATGGGTGACAGTCACCATTTTCAGTTGCCGAACCCATCGGCAACCCGCATATCGATGAGATTCGGCTTGCCGCTGGCGAAGCCCTCGCGCAGCGCGGGCGCGATGTCCTGCGGGTCGGTGACGCGCCGCGCGGCAATGCCGAAGGACTTCGCCACGGCGAGAAAATCGATGTCGGGATCGCGCAGGTCCATGCCGGTGAACCTGTCGGTCTTGCGGAACGACACCAGCCGCTCCTTGATGATGCGATAGCCGCGGTTGTTGGCGATGACGTAGGTGATCGGCAGCTGGTGGTGCGCCGCGGTCCACAGTCCCTGGATGGCGTACATCGCGCTGCCGTCGCCGACCATCGCCGCGATCGGCCGCCCGGGCAGCGCCATGCTGATGCCGACGGCGCCCGGGATGGCGAAGCCGAGGCCGCCGCTCGCCAGGCCGTAGTAGTCGCGCGGCCCGCGGTTCACCAGGAACTTCGGCAGGCTGTTCGTGCTGACCAGCCCTTCATCGACCACCACCGCGTCGCGCGGCAGCGTCTCGGTGAAGCGCAGCATGAGATAGGTCGGATCGATGGGCTTCGCCTCGGCGGCGAGCATCGCGTCGACGCGCGCCTTGCCGCGCTGCGCGCTCCAGTTGCCGGACTTCAACGTCTCGAGGCGCGCCTGCGCGGCGCCGCGGTCCGCCGTCTTGCGGATGAGCGGCAGCAGCGCCTTCAGCGTCTCCTTCACGTCGGCGTGCACCGCCATGTCGGTGCGGTAGTTCTTGCCGAGCTCGTGCGTCCGCTCGGAGATGTGCACCACCGGCAGCTCGGGCGGCAGCGGCTCGACCGGGCTGTAGACCGACATGCGCAGCAGATCGGCGCCGAGCACGAGCAAGAGGTCGTACGGCGCGAGCGTCTCGCGCACCTGCTTCTGCAAGCGCGTGAGCGTGCCCATGAACGCGGGGTGCTCGCTCGGGAACTGCGCGGAATAGGGAATCGACGAGGCGAACACGCCCGCGCCGATGAGCTCCGCCAGCTCGGCAGCTTCGCCGAAGGCGTCGCGCGTGGCGAGCTCCTGGCCGGCGAGGATGGCGGGGCGCTTCGCCTTCAGGAGCATTTCACTGAGGCTCGCAAGGAGTCCATCCGAGGGGCGCGCGGCGGCATCCACGCGCACCGGCCGTCCCATGTCGAGCTCGAGCTTTTCGTCCAGCACGTCGCCCGGCAGGCTGAGGAACACCGGGCCGGTGGGCGGCGTGAGCGCGATCTTGGCGGCGCGGTGAAGGATGCGCGGCAGGTCGGCGGCGCGCGTCACCTCGACCGCCCACTTCACCAGCGGCTGCGCCACCGGCACCAGAGGCTCGTACAGCATCGGCTCGAGCAGCCCGTGGCCCTGCTCCTGCTGCCCGGCGGTGAGGATCACCGGCGAGCCGGAGAACTTGGCGTTGTAGAGCGCGCCCATCGCGTTGCCGAGGCCCGGCATGACGTGCACGTTGGCCGCGGCGAGGCGGCCGGAGGCGCGGCAGTAGCCGTCGGCCATCGCCATGACGACGCTCTCCTGCAGCCCGAGGACGAACTCGAGCTGCGGGAAGTCGGGCACCACCTCCATGATCGCCAGCTCGGTGGTGCCGGGGTTGCCGAAGAGGTGGGTGACGCCCTCGTCGACGAGGAGCTGCAGGAACGCGGCGCGGCCGGTGGTGTGCATCCCCGGATGATAATGGCGCCATGAAGGTCGCCATCCTCGACGACTACCACAACACCACGCCAACCCTCGCGTGTTTCGCAAAGCTCGCCGGCCACGAGGTGAAGGTGTGGAACGACCATGTGCAGGACACCGATGTGCTCGCCGAGCGGCTGAAGGACACCGAGGCGCTGGTGCTGATCCGCGAGCGCACCAAAATCCGCGCGCCGCTCATCGAGCGGTTGCCGAAGCTGAAGCTCATCAGCCAGCGCAGCGTCTATCCGCACATCGACATCGACGCCTGCACGCGGCGCGGCATCGTCGTGTCCTCCAACATGCATCCGGGCACGCCGTCGTACGCCACCTCGGAGATGACCTGGGCGCTGATCCTGGCGGCGGCGCGCGAGATCCCGCAGAACGTCGCCGGGCTCAAGGCCGGAAGATGGCAGGTCGGCATCGGCTCGACGCTGCGCGGCAAGGTGCTGGGCATCTTCGGCTACGGGCGCATCGGCGGCGAGGTGGCGAAGGTCGGGCGCGCCTTCGGCATGAACGTGCTGGTGTGGGCGCGCGAGGAGACGCGGCAGAAGGCGGCGGCGGATGGCTATGCCGTCGCCGCCTCGAAGCAGGCGTTCTTCGAGCAGGCGGATGTGCTCAGCCTGCACATGCGGCTCGTCGACGCGACGCGCGGCATCGTCACCGCGGCGGATCTGGCCCGCATGAAACCTACAGCCCTGTTCGTGAACACGAGCCGTTCGCCCCTGGTCGAGAAAGGGGCGCTGGAGGCCGCGCTAAGGGCGGGACGGCCCGGAAAGGCGGCGGTCGATGTCTACGACGAGGAGCCGGTGCTCGGCGGAAAGCATCCGCTCCTCGCCATGGACAACGTCGTCTGCACGCCGCACCTCGGCTACGTCACGCGCGACGAGTACGAGCTGCAGTTCTCCGACATCTTCGACCAGGTCAACGCCTTCGCGGCGGGCCGGCCGATCAATGTCGTGAATCCCCAGGCAGTCCGTTAAGCGACGCCCTCGACGATCCTGAAGTCGCGCTCGGCGCCGTCGCCCAGCGCACGCAGCGCTTCGCCGTACTCGGGTCCGTCGTGCACCGCCTTCGCCTTCTCGACCGACTCCCACTCGACGATCACGATGCGCTGGTTGAAGCCCTTCTCGTGGACCGCCGCCGGCATGCCGCGGACGACGAACTTGCCGCCGGCCTTGGGGATGACCGCGCCGGCGATCTTGGCGTACGCCGCGAACTTATCCTGGTTGGTGATCTTGTGATACGCGGAAACCCAGTAACCCTTTGCCATTTCTTTCACTCCTCAATAAATGGGGTCAGATCAACTTTATTGGAATTAGCGTTTGGGCTCGGTCCAGCTCTCCGACCACGCGAGGACGCAGCTCGATGAAGGCTTGCCGCCGCGCTCCTGCGGGAACACCTTGCCGCGCGAGGCCTTGCCGTTGATGGTGAGCTGCGCGCTCGCGGCGGGGATGAAGGTGCTGTAGACGCCGAGCGGCCGGTTCATCATGCCCGGCGGCATGGTGAGGATGAACGGCTTCATCAGGTCCCACCACGAGAGCACGATCTCGTCCTTCGACGAGGTGACGCGCTCCTCCACCGTGGCGAGCGAGTGCCCGCCGCGCTCGAAGCGCGCGTGGATCACGGGGAGCGACTCGTCGGCGAAGGGCTTGTGCAGCAGCGACTCGATCCTGCGCTGCAGGTAGCGCACGACGCCGACGTTGTCGGCATAGACCACCGGGCCGCTGCCGGCGAGCGGCGACTCGACGAACATGCAGTGGCCCTGGCCGGCGGGCGACCACAGCACCCGCCAGTGGCTCACGCGGTCGGTGAGCGTCGTGCCGCCGTCGTTGGACAGGCGGATGAAGGAGTTCTCTCCCGTCATCACCACGTCATTCGGGTCGACCATTTGCGGCTCGGCCATGATTCCTCCTCGAATTGAGCATAATAATTCGATGCGCCGAGTCCTCGCCTGCCTGTTTCTCTGCCTCAGTTTTTCAGCCGCGGCACAACAGTACCCCGGCCGGACCGTGCGCATGGTGGTCGGCTTCGCGCCGGGCGGCGGCACCGACATCATCGGGCGCCTGGTGGCGCAGAAGCTGGGCGAGCGCTGGGGGCAGCCGGTGGTGGTCGACAACCGGCCGGGCGCCTCAGGCAACATCGGCGCCGAGCTGGTCGCGCGCGCGGCGCCCGACGGCTACACGCTGCTTATGGCGTTCTCGTCGCATGCGAGCAACCCGGCGCTGTCGAAGCTTTCCTTCGACGTCGCCAAGGACTTCAGCGCCATCAGCCTGGTCGCGTCCGGCCCGGCGGTGGTGATCGCGCATCCCTCGGTCCCCGGGAAATCGCTGGCCGGCGTGATCGCCCACGCCAAGGCCAACCCGGGCGCGGTCAAGTACGGCTCCTCCGGCGTCGGCACGCCGGTGCACCTGGCGGGCGAGCTGATGCAGCAGATGACCGGCGCGCAGATGGTGCACGTGCCTTACAAGGGCATCGCGCCGGCGATGACGGCGATCCTCGCCGGCGATATCCAGATCACCTACGCGACGCCGCTCTCCGCGCTCGGGCAGCTGAAGGCCGGCAAGCTGATCGGCCTCGCGGTCGCCGCGCCGGCGCGCTTCCCCTCGCTGCCCGACGTGCCGACGGCGGCGGAAGCGGGCCTCGCCGGCTACGACGTGGACTTCTGGTACGCGCTGCTCGGTCCCGCCGGCATGCCGGCGGCGCTGGTCGATCGCATCCAGAAGGACCTGGCGGCGGTGCTGACCACGCCCGAGATGAAGGACAGCCTGCTCGCGCAGGGCTGCGTCGCGGTGGCCGGCCCGCCAGCCGAGCTGAACGCGCTCATCGCGCGCGACCATGACAAGTGGACGAAGGTGGTGAAAACCGGCGGCGTGAAGGTGGAATAGTGGGTGCGGCGTTTGCTACAAGGTCACACCCTTTCCACCCCAGGAGTGTTTGCCATGGTCCGTTTGCTCGTAGCGCTTTTCGCCGCCGCCTTTGCCTTTACCGCCTCGCCGGTGTTCTCGCAGACCGCGGGCGAGAAGGCGGAGAAGGCCGAGAAGAAGGTCGAGAAGAGCGCGAAGAAGGCGCGCAAGAAGGCGAAGAAGGCGGTCAACAAGGCCGACCGCAAGGTGCAGCGCGAGGTCGGGCGCGCGGAAGGCCGCGCCGAGCAGAAGAAGGCCGACTCGAAGTAGGACGCCTGAAGCAGCTACTCGCCGCCGCGCTGCTCATTCTCGCGGCGGCGCCGGCCTTTGCCCAGCAGTACCCGGCGCGCCCGGTGCGCTTCATCGCGCCGTTCCCGCCGGGCGGCGGCGTCGACATCGTGGCGCGCGCCGTCGCGGAGAAGCTTTCGCCGCGCCTCGGCCAGCCGATCGTGGTGGAGAACCGGCCGGGCGCCGGCACCACCATCGGCACCTCGGCGGTCGCGCAGAGCGCGCCCGACGGCTACACCCTGCTGATCGGGCCGATCGGCAGCCAGGCGATCGTGCACCACATGCATCCGAAGCGCACCTACGACATCCGCCGCGACTTCGCGGCCGTGGCGCGCATCGGCTACGGCACCATCGTCTTCGTCGTGCCGCAGGCCTCGCGCGCCCGCTCGGTGCAGGACTTCGTCGCGATGGCGAAGGCCGATCCCGGCCGCTACACCTTCGCCTCGTCCGGCACCGGGGCGATCATCCACCTCACCGGCGAGATGTTCCAGCTGGCCGCCGGCATCAAGCTGACGCACGTGCCGTACAAGGGCACGACGCAGATCCTGCCGGACATCCTGGATGGGCGCGTCGACATGGCGCTGGACAGCCTGCCGGCGTACATCCCGCACCTGCGCTCGGGCAAGCTGCGCGCGCTGGCGGTCGCGACCCGCAGCCGCTCCGCGCTGTTTCCCGACCTGCCGACGATGGCCGAGGCCGGCGTGCCCGGCGTCGTCTCCTCGGTCGACTACGCGCTGTACGCGCCCGCCGCCACGCCGAAGAACATCGTCGCGCAGCTCAACCGCGAGACCAATGCCGTGCTCGAGATGCCCGACCTGCGCGACAAGCTGGCCGGGCAGGGCATCGAGCTCGTCGGCGGCACGCCGGAATCGCTCGCCGCCGAGCTGGCGGACGAGATCGAGAAGTGGGGCCGGGTGATCCGCGAGGCGAACATCCGGCCCGAGTAGCGGGCTTAGTGGTCCTTGCGCCGGACGCTTTTCAGGTCGCCGGCGGCTTTCTGCACCTTGCCCTCGACGCGCTTCGCCGCGCCCTTGGCCTGCTCGCTGCGGTTGCCGGTCAGCTTGCCGACCTTCTGGCGCAGCTTCCCGCCGATGTCCTTCACGTGGCCCTTCGCCTGGTCCCGGTTCATGGCTGGATCTTGATGGTGCGGTCGGACAGCAGCTCGACGCGCATGCCGCGCTGCAGCTCGGTGCTCGCCGTGTCGACGAACTGCACGCGCCCGTCGTCCATGCGGATGAAGACGCGGTTCAGGCCGCTCGACCCGGCGGCGCGCATGTCGGCGGTGCCGCCCGCGGCTGCGGTCAGGGACGGCGAGGTGACGACGCGGTCGACTACGCCGAAGCCGGGGTAGTACGCCACCGCCTGCGGCACGATGCGGCCGCTGGCGAACGAATTGTCGGGGTTGTGCGAGCACGCGCCGAGGATTGCGGCGGCGCAGAGGGGAATCAGCAGCTTTTTCATAAGTCCTCCGGAGTGTTAAGCGGAGAACTTGTAGCAATCGCCGTTCCTAGAGTGTCACGATCTCCGCCCACAGAGCGCCCTTGGCGGTGGGATATCTGCCGATCAGCCGGAGCGCGCCGCTCGCTTCGATCGCGTACGACGAAATCGTGTCCGACTTCTCCCCGGTGACCACCATGAAGCGCCCGGCGCCGTCGAGCGCGAAGGCGCGCGGCTGCTTCTCGGTCGCTGTCGAGCCCAGGTAGGTGAGCTTGCCGCCGTCCACCCGCAGGGCGTTGATCGTGCTGGTGGTGCGCTCGGAGGCGAAGAGCAGGCGTCCGTCCGGCGTCACGTGCAGGTCGGCGGCCCAGATATGGTTGGAGACGTCGTTCTGGTGCGGCCTTGGCGATCCCGGCACGAGGCGGCTGTCCGGCGCCAGGGCCGATGCCGATCCCGTCTCGCGCAGGCGCCCGTCCTCGAGGGCAAACGTCGTCACGACGGCGGTGAGCTCGTTCAGCAGGTAGACGAAGCGGTTGTCCGGCGACGTGCGGATATGGCGCGGCCCGTGGCCGGCGGCGAGCTGCACGAGCGGCGGCGTATTGGCCGTCAGCCTTCCGCTCTTCTCGTCGAACAGGAACTGCAGCACCTGGTCGGTGCCGAGGTGCGGCACGAAGACGTAGCGGTTGCTTCGATCGGTAATGATGGCGTGCGCCTTGCGCGCCGTCGGCATCACCTGCAGGGCTTCGCCGACGCGCCCGTCCGGCGCCACCGCGTTGACGCTGACCATGTCGCCGCCGTAGGAGGCGCCGAGCAGGAAGCGCCCGGTGCGGTCGAGCGTGATGTACGGAAAGCTCTCCGGCAGCGGCGCTTTCCCGATGTTCCTCAATGCCCCATTCTCGATCGAGTAGCTATGGGCCCAGCACGGGTGCGACCGCGTCGCCGCGATCAGCCAGCGCCTGTCGGGGCTCACCGCCAGCGGGCCGACGGTCTTTTCGGCGGCCGCGCGGCCGCGCGGCTCGAGCGAGCCGTCGGCGCGCATTTCGTAGATGCTGATGCAGCCGTCGTCGGCGTTGGATACGTAGACGTAGGTGGTCATCTGGTTATCATCGGTCTCTCGCCAGGAGGACGCAAATGGACCGACCCAAGGTATTCGGCAATTTCATCAATGGTGCATGGACGGAAGGCAGCGGCGAGTACGCCAACACCAACCCGTCCGACACGCGCGACGTCATCGGCCGCTACACGCGCGCCACTGCGCAACAAGCCAAGGATGCCATCGCGGCGGCGCAGGCGGCCTTCCCGGCCTGGTCGCTCAGCACGCCGCAGCAGCGCTTCGACGCGCTCGATGCCGTCGGCACCGAGATTCTGAATAGAAAGAACGAACTCGGAGATCTGCTGGCCCGCGAGGAAGGCAAGACCCTTCCCGAAGCGGTGGGCGAAGCCGCGCGCGCCGGCTACATCTTCAAGTTCTTCGCCGGCGAGGCGCTGCGCATCCCGGGCGAGGTGATGCAGTCGGTCCGGCCGGGCGTCGGCGTCGAGATCACGCGCGAGCCGCTCGGCGTGGTCTCGATCGTCACGCCGTGGAACTTCCCGATCGCCATCCCGGCGTGGAAGATCGCGCCCGCGCTGTGCTACGGCAACACGGTG
>DASSPL010000316.1:0-3114 GCA_035699685.1 Burkholderiales bacterium
CTTCCAGGGCTACGAGGCGCTCAACTGGTACGGCTACATGGCGCCCGCGAAGACGCCGAAGGACGTGGTCGACCGCCTGCACCGCGAGATCAGCAAGGCGCTCGCCAACCCGAAGGTGATCGACCAGCTCGCCAAGACCGGTGTGGAGCCGGCCGCGATGACGCCGGAGGAATTCGGGCGCTATCTCAAGCGCGAATACGACACTTGGGGCAAGGTGGTGAAGCAGGCCGGCATCAAGGCCCAGTAATTCCGTACCCGGTACGGATTCAGCTCATCCGGATGACGATCTTGCCCACGGCGGCGTCGGACTCCATGTAGTCCTTCGCCTTCGGCAGGTCCTTGAAGTCGAAGACCTTGTGGATGAGCGGCTTCAGCTTGCCGCTGGCGAAGAAGGGCATGAAGTCGCGCTTCATGCCATCGACCGTGGCCTTCCTCTGCTCGGCGGTGCGCAGCTTGTTCGACACGCCGAAGAGCTTCAGCCGCTTGGAATGCAGTGCGTCGAGGTCGATCTCGGCCTTCATCGTGTGGTCGAGGTAGCCGACGGTGGCGAGGCGGCCCTCGTAGGCCATGCCCTTGATGCATTCGGCGAACACGGTGCCGCCGACGTTGTTGACCACCAGGTTGACGCCCTTGCCGTCGGTCGCCTTCATCACTGCGTCGGCGAAGTCGGCCTTGCGGGTCTGCAGCGCGACGTCGAGGCCGATGCCTTTCAGCGTTCCGAGCTTGGACGCTGAACCCGAGGTGCCGATGACTTTCGCGCCGAGCGCCTTGCCGGCCTGCAGCGCGGCGACGCCGACGCCGGCGGTGACGCCGGTGACGAGGAGCCACTCGCCGGCCTTGAGATTGCCCTGCTGCACCAGCATGTCGTAGACGACGTTGAAGGTGATCGGGATCGCCGCCGCTTCCTCCCACGAGAGATTCGGGGGAATCGGAATCGCGTCCTGTTTGTCCATCACGCCGTACTCGGCGAAGGCGCCGGGCAGCCTTCCCATGACGCGCTCGCCCGTGCCGACCACCTCGCCGGCGCAGTCCATGCCGGCCGGCTTCTCCGTGCCGGGCTTGACCAACCCCTGGCCGCGGATCAGCTCGCCGCGGTTCATGCTGGCGGCGTGAATTTTGACCAGTATCTGGGTCGGCGAGGGCTGCGGCTGCGGCTTTTCACGCAGCTCGAGGGTCGTGCCGTTCGCCTCCGAGCGCAGGACATAGGCTTTCATGGGCGGCAAGTGTAGCAATTGGACTACTTGCGTCGCCGCCGCGCGGCATTAAAAAGCGCGCGTCTTCGCTATATTGGGACCGCCCCAACAACAGGAGTTACCCATGACGCAACGCCTGCGCAATCGTCTGATCGAGCTTCTCATGCTGTTCGCCATCGCCGGTGCCGCCGCCTTCGTCATGCCGCGCGCGCATGCCGAAATGATCGCCTCCGACCAGGCGGTGCAGGTCGAGAGCGAGCGCGAGCGGGTGAAGGCGCTGCTCGAGCGCCCCGAGGTGGCGAAGAAGCTGGGCGATCTCGGCGTGGCCCCCGGCGACGCCGCGGCGCGCGTCGACGCGATGACCGATGCCGAGGTGCTGCAGCTCGCGGGCAAGATCGACTCCCTGATCGCCGCCGGCGCGCTGACCAACGATCAGCTGATCGTCATCCTGCTGCTGGTGCTGATCCTGGTGATCCTGCTCTAGGCAGCGACTTCGACGTTCTCGGCGCGCTCGTTGACGGTGGCGAGGCGCACCGGCCGGCGCCAGACGCGGTGCACGTACTCGAGCACGCGTTTGGCGCGCGTCACGTCCAGGCCGCGCCCGTCGCTCGGATGGTCGTGCTTGAGCCCGAGGCTGCCGTCGTTCTTCAGCTCGACGGCGGCCACGCGCGGCGCGCCGAAGTTGAACTTGGGCGCGAGGATCGCCTCGCGGATGGCGCTGATGTCCTTGGTCGCCACGCGGATCTCGTCGCCCGGGCGCGCCTCGTAGACGAACAGGCCCGACTCCTCGGCGAGCTCCTCGTCGAGCCAGTTGCGCACGAAGCCGAAGTCGTCCTCCTCGCTGCGCACCTGGCGCGCGCGCTCGATGCCGTGCCTGGCGACGATGCGCTCCCAGATCGAGAAGCCGAGGTAGTAGGGATTGATGGCGAGCGCGGTCTCCTGCCCGCTGGCGAACGGCCGCACCACGTCGGAATGCGCCTTGATCGCCGACAGGTAGAGCGGCTGCGGGAGGAAATCCGCCTCTCTCAACAGCCGCGCGTGCCAGTACGAGGCCCAGCCCTCGTTCATGATCTGGCAGGCGAACACCGGGTAGAAGTAGAACGACTCGGCGCGCACCATCAGGAAGATGTCGCGCTCCCACTGCTCGAGCTCGGGCGCGTAGTTGGCGATGAACCAGAGGAGGTCGTATTCGGGGTGCGGCGGCACCGCGGCCTTGACCTGGCCGGTCGGCGCGGCCGCCGGCTGCTCGACCCCCGGCAGCTGCTGGTAGCGCTGGTGGAAGGCGTTGGGCGTGGCCTTCGGCTGCGGCGCCTTGAACTCGGAGTAGCGGGCGCGGTGCAGCTCGCCGGTCACGTCGATGTGCGACTCGAGCGAGAGCGCCGCGTCGAGCACCTGCTCGACCCGCTCGACGCCGTGCTGCTCGATGGCGAGCTGGATGCGGTGCGCGTGCGCCGCCGCCATCTCGACGATGTTGCCGCCGGCCATGGCGTGGAAGCGGGCGAACAGCTGGTTGTTCTTGCTGAAGTCGGCGTGCCCGAGCACGTGCGCGGTCACCAGCGCGTTCTCGGCCATCGAGTTGGAGTCCATCAGGAAGGCGCGGCACGGGTCGCCGGGGAACATCACCTCGAAGATCTTGGAATGCCCCATGCTCTGGCGCACGAGCTGGTGGATGTAGCGCACGCCGAACGACCAGTGCGGCATGCGCACCGGCAGGCCGTAGACCGCGATCTCGGTCATCAGGCTCGCCGGGGCGAGCTCGAAGTCGACCGGGTAGTAGTCCAGGCCGAGGCTTTGCGCGAGCGCCTCTATGCGCTGCGCGTAGTCCTCGAGCTCAGTCCTGGGCTGCTTGTTCGGTGAAGAAGGCACGGATGGCATTCCAGACGTCGTCCTGCGAGGCGAGGTGGCTCGTGCCGACCGGCAG
>DASSPL010000317.1:0-14243 GCA_035699685.1 Burkholderiales bacterium
GCCTCCTGAGGACATGGAATACATAGGACTTCCGCCGCCGCTCAACCCGGCCGTCACCCGCACCAAGGATTTCTTCCAGGCGCTCGAGAACTTCACGCGCGTGTTCGCCATCCGGCCGGGCGAGAAGGTGCTGATGCTCACCGACCCGCTGCTCGACCCGCGCGTGGTCGACGCGGTCGGCGGCCTCGCGCGCGCCCGCGGCGCCGAGGTGCGCCAGTACATGGAGCCGACCTCGCAGGTGACGGAGATTCCCGAAGCGGTGAAGCCGCTCCTCGCGCAGGCCGATTTCGTCGTCTCGACCTGGTTCTGCTCGATCATCTCGCCGTTCGCCATCGACCTGCGCAAGAAGGGCCAGCGCTGGGTGAAGATCACCTACTTCCGCGACCTCGATCTCCTCTACACGCCGCAGGCGCGCTTTCCCGCCGAGCTGGTCGGCGAGCTGATCCGCGCCACCGCGCGGCGCATGCCGGAGCAGGGCTACGACCTGCAGTTCGGCGACGAGCGGGGCACCGACCTGCGGATCGGATTCACCTCGGCCATGAGGACCCAGCTGCTCGCCGGCAACCGCTGGCGCGGCAAGATGTTCGCCGACGAGCCGGGCTGCTACGTGCACTACCTGCCGACGCACGGCCCGAACCTGTGGGACCGCACGGCGCACGGCAACGACAACGAAGCGCCGGTGGAAATCAAGGGCACGGTCTATCCGGAATGGGCCGTCGGCTTCGCGATGCCCTTCGGCGAGCGCATCGCCTGCGAGTTCGAAGGCGATACGGTGGTGCAGGTGCGCGGCGACTCGCCGGAGGCGAAGACACTCAGGGACATGCTGGTCGGCGGCCGGCTGATCGAGCTCGGCTGCGGCTTCAATCCCAAGGCGCCGCGCCGCAACGCCTATCCCGCGGGATCCAACGCCCCGGGCGCGCTGCATTTCGGCATCGACCTGGCGAAGCCCGCCGACTACATCCGCCGCGTCATGCCGCAGTGGGAAGAGCCGCCGGTGCACGTCGACCTGGTCACGCTGGATGCCACGGTGACTGCGAACAGGCAGCCCTTGGTCGAGCGCGGCTTCCTGGCCGCGCTGAAGGACGAGCAGGTCGTCGAGGCGGCACGCCGCTACGGCGATCCGGTCGATCTCCTGGAGGGCGGCGTATGAGCGAGCCCTGCGATCTCAGCGCCCGCGAGGCGCGGCGGCTGATCGGCGCCAAGGCGCTGTCGCCGGTGGAGCTGCTGCAATCCTGCTTTGCGCGCATCGATGCGGTGAACCGGCAGCTGAATGCCGTCGTGGCGCAGGACCGCGACCGGGCCATGGTGGAAGCGCGCGCGGCCGAGCAGGCGGTGGTGCAAGGCAAAGCGCTCGGGCCGCTGCACGGCCTGCCGATCGGCATCAAGGACATGGTCGATACCGCGGGCCTGCGGACCACATATGGTTCGCTGGTCTTCCGGGATCAGGTTCCGGCGCAGGACGCGGGCCTGGTAAAGCGCCTGCGCGAGGCCGGCGCCATCGCGCAGTTCAAGACCAACACGCCAGAGTGGGCCGCCGGCGGCAACACGTTCAACCCGGTGTACGGCGTGAGCGGCAATCCGTTCGCGCCCGAGCTCACCTGCGGCGGCTCTTCCGGCGGCAGCGGCATCGGACTCGCCACCGGCATGTTCCCGCTCGCGCACGGCTCGGACAACGCGGGCTCGCTGCGCATCCCGGCGGCCTTCAATGGCGTCGTCGGATTGCGGCCCACGGCGGGGCTGGTTCCCTACGAGAAGCGCGCCTACGGTTCCGCGCCGCTGAGCGTCGAAGGGCCGATGGCGCGCGATGTGCGGGATCTGGGCCTCTTGTTGAGCGCCTACGCGAGCGACGACCCGCGCGACCCGCTCGCCGGCCATGTCGATCCGCGCCTGCACGCCAACCTGCAGCCGCTCGACCTCTCGCGCCTGCGAGTCGCCTTCAGCGCCGACCTGGGCGGCTTCGCGCCGATCGATTCGCATCTCAGGACAATCTTCGAGAAGCGGCGCGCCGAGCTGGCCCGTTTCTTTTTGAAGACCGACGAGGCGTGCTTCGACCTGCGCGACGCTGACGTGACCTACAAGACACGCCGCGCCATCGCCTTCGTCGGCACCTGGCACAAGCGCATGCAGGAGAACCCGGGCAAGTGGGGGCGGCTGGTCACCGGCAATTACGAGGACGGCCTGAAGCTGAGCGCGATCGACGTGGCGCGCGCGGAGGTGCGCTTCACCGAGATCTACCGCGGCGCGGTGCAGTTCTTCGGCGAGCACGACCTGCTGATCACGCCGACCTGCAGCGTGAGCCCGTGGCCGAAGCACGAGATCTATCCGCGCACCGTCGGCGGCCGCGAGATGCCGGACTACATCGACTGGGTGCGCATGACCTACGGCATCACGCTCATCAACCATCCGGCGATCTCGATTCCGTGCGGCGTGGACGGGCGCGGCCTGCCGTTCGGCCTGCAGGTCGTCGCCGGCCGCGGCAGGGACGCGTTCCTGCTGCAGGCGGCGATGGCGCTGGAGGCGGTGCTGCCGGCACGCCCGCGCCCGGATATCCATAGGTTGTCGAAGCTGCAAGCCGAAGATCCCCTGGCGCGGCCGGTGGCGTGAAGGCGGCGTTCTTCCGCCGCACGGGTGCGGCGCGCGAGGTGTTCGAGGTCGGCGAGCTGCCGGCGCCGGCGCCCGGGCCGGGCGAGGTTCGCGTGCGCATCCACGCTTCCGGCGTCAACCCGTCGGACACGTACACGCGCAGCGGACGCACGAAGCGCCCATGGAGCTATCCGCTGATCGTCCCGCACAGCGACGGCGCCGGGGTGATCGAAGAGGTGGGCGAGGGCGTGCCGGCCTCGCGCATCGGCGAGCGGGTGTGGATCCACAACGGGCAGTGGCTGCGCCAGTTCGGCACCGCGGCCGAGCACCTGTGCATCGCCGCGGAGCTGGCCAACCGCCTGCCCGACGGCGTGAGCTTCGCCGAGGGCGCGTGCCTCGGCATCCCGGCGCTCACCGCGTACTTCGCGGTCACGCTGGAAGGCAGCGTGCAGGGGCAGAAGATCCTCGTGCAAGGCGGAGCGGGCGCGGTCGGCCACTACGCGGTGCAGATCGCCAAGCTGAAGGGCGCGCACGTCATCGCGACGGTGAGCTCCGACGCCAAGGCCGCGCATGCGCGCGCCGCGGGCGCCGACCAGGTGATCAACTACCGCGCCGGCAAGGTCGAGGCGAGCGTGGACCGGGTGCTGGAGGTCAATCTGTCGGCCAACGCGGCGCTCGATGCCGCGGTGCTGAAGCCCAATGGCAGCGTCGTCGTCTACGGCTCGGACGACGATGTCGCGCCGGTGCTCGCGCGCGCGAGCATCGTCAAGGCGATCGCCTATCGCTTCTTCCTGGTGTACGAGATGCCGCTCGCGAAGCGGCAGGCGGCGATCGCCGAGCTCACGCGCTGGATGGAAGAGGGCAGGCTCAGGCACACCGTGGCGCAGCGCTTCGCGCTGGCCGACATCGCCGCGGCGCACGAGGCGGTCGAAGGCCGGCAGGCGATGGGCAACGTCGTGCTGGACGTGCGGTAGGAAAATCCGCCGGGCGCGCGCTAATCTTGGTGTTCCGGGCTCGCCCGGAGCGTCACCGAGGAGACATTGATGGACCCGCGATCGCCCAAGGAGGCCTTCGAAGCCGAGAGCCGCATGCGCTCGGTGGTCGACCACGTCGTCGACGGCATCATCACCATCAACGACCGCGGCATCGTCACCACCTTCAATCCGGCCGCCGAGCGCATCTTCGGCTACAAGGCGCGCGAGGTGGTCGGCGAGAACATCAAGATGCTGATGCCCGAGCCCGACCGGAGCGCGCATGACGCCTACATCGGCAATTACAAGCGCACGGGGCAGGCCAAGATCATCGGCATCGGCCGCGAGGTCGTCGGGCGGCGCAAGAGCGGCGAGACCTTCCCCATGGAGCTCGCGATCAGCGAGTTCCAGCTCGGGACCAACCGCTACTTCACCGGCATCGTGCGCGACATCACCGAGCGCAAGCACGCCGAGGAGGAGCTGCGGCGCGCGGAGGAGCGCATGCGCTCCGTGGTGAACCACGTGATCGACGGCATCATCACCATCGACGAGCAGGGCAGCATCGAGTCGTTCAATCCCGCCGCCGAGAAGCTGTTCGGCTTCGCCCGCGCCGAGGTGCTCGGCCGCAACGTCAAGATGCTGATGCCGCAGCCCTACCATGGCGAGCACGACGGCTACATCGCCAACTACGTGCGCACCGGCGCGCCGAAGATCATCGGCACCGGACGCGAGGTGATCGGCCAGCGCAAGGACGGCAGCACCTTCCCGATGGAGCTCGCGGTGAGCGAGTTCCACATCGGCGAGCGGCGCTACTTCACCGGCATCGTGCGGGACATCACCGAGCGCAAGCGCCTCGAGGTCGAGCTGCACGAGCGGCTGCAGCAGCTCGCCGAGGCGGACCGGCAGAAGAACGAGTTCCTCGCCATGCTGTCGCACGAGCTGCGCAACCCGCTCGCCCCGATGCGCAACGCCGTGTCGCTCATGAAGCTGGCGAACGGCGACGAAGGCGTCATGCGCGAGGCGCGCGACCTGATCGATCGGCAGCTGCACCACCTGGTGCGGCTGGTGGACGATCTGCTCGACGTGTCGCGCATCATCCGCGGCAGGGTCGAGCTGCGGCGCGAGCCGGTGGACCTCGGCGCGGTCGTGGCGCGCGCAGTCGAGACGGCCCAGCCGGTGATCGACGCCTACGGCCATGATCTCGGCGTCATGCTGCCGCCGAGCCCGCTGCACGTCGAGGGCGATGTCGTGCGCCTGGCGCAGGTCATCTCCAACCTCCTCACCAACGCCGCGCGCTATTCCGGCAAGCCCGGACGCATCAACCTGGGCGTCTGGCGCGATGGCAGCGGCGCCGTGCTCTCGGTGCGCGATTACGGCGTCGGCATAGCGCCCGAGCTCCTGCCGCGGATCTTCGACCTCTTCGTCCAGGGGGACCACACCCTCGCCCGGTCGCAGGGCGGGCTGGGGATCGGCCTCACCCTGGTGAAGCGGCTGGTCGAAATGCACGGAGGGACGGTGTCGGCGTTCAGCGCGGGCGCGGGCGCCGGCAGCGAGTTCATCGTGCGCCTGCCCGCCATCGCGGCGCAGGATGCGCGGGATTCCGGGAGCCGGGCGGGCAGCGACCGTGCCGCGTCCTCCCCCCGCCGGGTCCTGGTGGTCGACGACAACGTCGACGCCGCGGAAAGCATCGCCAAGCTGCTGCGCCTCGCCGGCCACCAGGTCGAGTGCGTATACGACGGCCCGCGCGCCCTCGAGGGCGCGGCGCGCAGCCGGCCGGACGTGGTGGTGCTGGACATCGGCCTGCCGGGCATGGACGGCTACGAGGTGGCGCGGCGGCTGCGCACGCTGCCGCAGTTCCGCAGCACCGCGCTCATCGCCCTGACGGGCTATGGGCAGGACTCGGACCGCGAGAGCTCGCGCCGGGCCGGCTTCGACCATCACCTGACCAAGCCGGTCGATCCGGATGTGCTCGAAAGGCTGATCGCCGAGCTGCAGGCCGGCTGACCGGCGTAGCAGCCTAGACGGCCGTGACGCGTCCCAGCACGCTGGCGATGGTGGCGACCAGCTCGCTGGGATCCACCGGCTTCGATACGTGCGCGAGGAATCCGGCGCGCAGGGCGCGCGTGCGGTCCTCGGTGCGGGCGAACGCGGTCAGCGCGATCGCCTTGATCTGGCCGCCGCGCTCCGCGGGGAGCGCGCGCACGCGGCGCAGGAGCTCGAAGCCGTCGACGTTCGGCATGCCGATGTCGCTCACCAGCAGGTCGGCGGGCTCCTTCTCCAGCACGCCCAGCGCTTCGACGGCGGAGCCCGCCGCCAGGACGCGCGCGCCGCAGTCGGCGAGCATGCGCTGCAGGAGCCGCTGCGCGTCGGGGTGATCGTCGACGACGAGGATCGTCAGGCCGGCGAGATCGGTCGGCAGGAACGGGCTGCTGGCGGCGGCGGCCGCCGGATGCAGCCGCTCCGGCATGCCCGGCCGCTGCACCGCCGTCACGGGCAGGTGCACCGAGAACGTCGCGCCGAGGCCTTCGCCGTCGCTATGCACGTGCACGCTGCCGCCGTGCAGCTCGACCAGGCTCTTGACGATCGACAGGCCGAGGCCCAGGCCGCCATGGTGGCGCGTGCTCGAGGCGTCGGCCTGGCGGAAGCGCTCGAATACGTGCTGCAGGAATTCCCGCTTGATGCCGATGCCGCTGTCGGCGACGCTGATCTCGACGTGCGAATTCACGCGCTGCAGGATGACCTGCACCTTGCCGTCCCTCGGCGTGAACTTGATGGCGTTGGACAGCAGGTTCCACAGCACCTGCTGCAGCCGGTGCGGATCGCCGGAGATCGGGCCGGCCAGCGGGTCGAGGATCTTCTGCAGGCGGATGCCCTTGGCCTCCGCCGACGGGCGCACCGTCTCGATGGCCGCCTCGATGAACCCCGCCGGCTCGACCGGCTGGATGTCGAGGCGCACCTTGCCCGAGGTGATGCGGCTCATGTCGAGCAGGTCCTCGATCAGCTGCTTCTGCACGCGCGCGTTGCGCTCGATGGCGTCGAGACCCTCGCCGACATCGGCCTCGGAGGAGCGGCGGCGGCGCAGGACCTGCGCCCAGCCGAGGATCGCGCCGAGCGGGGTGCGCAGCTCGTGCGACAGGGTGGCGAGGAACTCGTCCTTCAGCGCGCCCATGCGCTCGGCCTCGGCGCGGGCCGCCCGCTCGCGCTCGTACAGGTGCGCGTTGTCGATCGCCACTGCCGCCTGCGCCGCGAGCCCCTCGATGACGCGCTCCGAGCGCTCGGTGAACACGCCGGGCTGCGGATGGCCGAAGAACAGTCCGCCCAGCACCTCGCCGGTGCGCGACTTCACCGGCACCGCGAGGTAGCTGCGCACCGGCAGGTGGCCCTTGGGCATGCCGTAATGCGGCCCGACTTTCCCGTAGCGGGGATCGCTCATCACGTCATCGCAACGCACCACGCCTTCGCCGCGGAAGGTGGGCGCGAAGACGGGCGTCGCGCGCGGCTGGCCGAACTTGGCGAAGTCCTCGCGCTTCGCGCCCGCAAGGGCGAACAGCTGGTACGAGTCGCCCGCAACCGTGGTGACGTTGTAGAAAAAGGCGCCGAAGCGCGCCCCGGCGAGCTGGGTGGCGGCGTCGATCAGCGTCTGCACCACGCTCGCCAGCTCGAGGTCCGAGGCGAGGACCGTGCCGGTGCGGTTGAGCAGCTCGAGCATGCTGGTCTCTTCGCGCAGCGCCTCCTCGGCGCGGCGCCGCTCGGTCACGTCGCGAAAGGTCCAGACGCGGCCGCTGGCGCGGCCGTCGATGATCTGGATGCGCGAATAGCGCTCGATCACCCGGCCGTCGGCCAGCTCGAGCACGTCCTGCGTCTCGGCCGGCGCGGCGGCATAGATGTCATGCAGCCGGTTGAGGAAGCCGGCGGGCTCCTTCAGGAGGTGCTGCACGCCCTGCGCCAGCGTGGCGTGATGGCCCTTCAGGATGGACGGCGTAAGGCCCCACAGCCGCAGGTAGTGCTGGTTGAAGTGCGTGATCTGGCCGTCGGCGTCGACCGCCATGATGCCGTCGGTGCTCGCCTCGAGCGTGGCGCGCATCAACGCGAGCGATTCGGCGAGCTGCTGCTCGGCGCGCTGGCGCGCGGCGAGGATCGCCCGCGCGTTCTCCAGCGCGACCTGCCGCAGCAGCTCGTCTTCGCGCTCGTGCTCGGTGGTCACTGCACGCCGAGGATCTTGGCGGCCATCTCCGTGCCGCGGATGCGAGCCCGGATCTTGGCGAAGGCCGTCTCGCGCGTCGTCGAAAGGTCGTCGCTGAAGGGGGAGAAGCCGCAGTCGTCGGTGGTGCCGAGCTGCTCGACCGGGATGTACTCGGCCGCTTCCAGGACGCGGTCGCGCACCTCCTCCGCGCTCTCCAGGCGCGGGTCGATCGTGGCGATGACGCCGACGAAGACGCGCTGGTCGGGCTTGCGGTACCTGCGAATCGTCTCCAGCACGCGCTTGCGGTCCTTCTCCAAGGCGAGCGAGACGAAGAAGTTGCCGGCCTTGAGCTCGAACAGGCTGGGAAGGAGCGCGGCGTAGTCCACGTCGGCGCTGTGCGTGGAGTCGCAGTCGCCTCCGGGGCAGGTATGGATGCCGATGCGGGCGCGCTCGTTCGTGGAGAAGCGGGACAGCGCGAGGTTGTTGAGCTCGACGAAGGTCGACAGCAGGTGCCCCGTCGGATCGATCTTCATCGCCATGCGGCCCTCGGTGAAATCGACCTGCACGTTATGGGCGCCCTGCTGCAGGCAGCGGCGGATCTCCGTCTCGTGCTCCATCACCAGGTCGTCGATGAAATCGTCGCGCGAGTAATCCGGCAGCCCCTGCGCCGGGTACATCAGCGACAGCGCCGAGGGCGAGATCACCGCCTGCTTGACCGGCAGGCGGGTGAACGCCATCGCCTCGAGCATGAATGCGTCGGCGTAGCGCTTGTAGCGGAACGGCCCGCTCGACAGGCGCGGCATGCGGCGCGTATGGCCGGCGGCGAAGGGAATCCTGAAGCCGTCGGGCGCGGTGTTCGGCAGGCCGTGCACGCTGTAGGTCCAGAAGTTGTGGTACTTGCGCTGCTCGCCGTCGGTGATCACCGGCGAGCCGGTCGCCTCGAACTGCCGCACCGTGTCCTCCACGGCGCTGCGGTAGAGCGGCTCGAGGCTCGGATCGGGCTCGCCGCGCTTCTGCACCTCCGCGATCAGCCTGGGCGGCCGGGGGATGCTGCCGATCGGTTCGGTTGGAATGGGCATGTGCTCCCTCTGGTTGCGACACATAGTGCGGCAACGCTGCGATTCCCAATGTCGGGCAAGTCCTTACATTGCGCCGCCGGGTCGCGTTGCGATCCTGCGCGATAGCCGCGCCGCGTGTCCACCTCGGTCGCTGTACCATCGCGCGCAAACCAATGGCCGCGCGCATCCCCACCACCCACGTCGGCAGCCTGCCGCGTCCGAAAGACCTGCTCGACCTGATGAAGGCGCGCGCCTCGGGTAAAAATTCGGGCAACGGCGGCGACGAGCAGGCCTACCAGGAGCACGTGCGCCACGCCGTGGTCGACATCGTGCGGCAGCAGCGCGACGCCGGCATCGACATCGTGAGCGACGGCGAGCAGTCGAAGATCGGCTTCTTCTCCTACGTGGCCGAGCGCCTGGACGGCTTCAAGCCGGCGCCGGGCCGCAAGCTGAAGCTCTTCACCGCAGAGCTGCGCGCCTTCCCGGAGTACTACGAGCAGTACTTCAGGGAAGCGATGCTGGGCGGCATGATCATGCCGCTGGTGCCGCTGGTCTGCACCGGCCCGGTGAGGTACACGCACCTCGAGGCGCTCGACCGCGACATCGCCAACCTCAAGGCGGCGATGGCGGAGACCGGCGTGAAGCGAGCCTTCATGCCGGCGATCGCGCCGAGCGGCGTCGGCATCAACGAGTACTACAAGAGCGAGGAGGAGTACTTCCACGCCGTCGGCGCGGCCATGCGCACCGAGTACAAGGCGATCGTCGACTCCGGCCTCGACCTGCAGGTCGACGATCCGTTCCTGTGCGAGATGCTGATCGACCCGGACACCGACGACGCGCACAAGCGCAGGACCGCCGAGATGTACGTCGAGGTGATCAACGAGTGCATCAAGGGGCTGCCGCCGGAGAAGGTGCGCTTCCACACCTGCTACAGCATCAACGAGGGCCCGCGCGTGCACGACGCGCCGATGAGCCAGGTGGCGCCCTACCTCCTGAAGATCAACGCCGGCGCCTACAGCTTCGAGTACGGCAATCCGCGCCACGAGCACGAGCACCGGGTGTGGAAGGATCTCGACTTCCCCGACGGCAAGAAGCTGATCCCCGGCCTGGTGATGCACGCGGTCAACATCGTCGAGCATCCGGAGCTGATCGCCGACCGCCTCGAGCGCTTCGCCGACGCCGTCGGCCGCGACAACGTCATGGCGGGCACCGACTGCGGCTTCTCCTCGCAGGCGAGCTACAAGCCCGAGGTGCACCCGACCGTGATGTGGGCCAAGTTCCGTGCCATGGCCGAGGGCGCGCGGCTCGCGGCAGAGCGGCTGAAGCCAAGGCGCGCCAAAGCCAAGAAGAATTCCGTACCCGGTACGTAATTCTCCCGTCAGCCGCGGAAGAACCCCGGCCGGCGCGCTGTTCGCACGGGATGGAGGTTCACATGCGCCTTTCCCGCCTTTTCGCCGCCGCCCTGCTTCTCGGCCTCGCCGCCTGCGGCACCGCCGGCACCGGCAGCAGCGTGCCGGCCGACTTCATGAATCCCCAGGCGCCGCAGGCCGGCGCGCCGTTTCCTTACAACTCGCCTTGGTGCAACTAGGCAAGCGTCGCTCAGCGCACGACGAGCACCGGTAGTAAGGAATGATCGAGCGCCCCGGCGGCGACGCTGCCGAGGAGCATGCCGCGCATGCCGCTGCGCCCCTTGGCGCCGACCACCAGCACTTGGGCGCGGGAGCGGCGCGCCTCGGCAAGCAGCTCGTCGAGCGGCGGGCCGAGGCGGCTTCGGGCGATCACGTGCCAGCCGCGGCGGTTCATGCGCTGCGCGGCGACGGCGATGCGGCGCCCGGCCTCCCGCAGGCGTGCCGCCTTCTCCTCTTCAACATGAGCGCGGACGCGCGCTCGCGCGAGCGACAGCGGCGGCACGGAGACCGGCGGCGCGACGGATACGAGGGTGAGCTTGTTGTCCTCCGGCGCCGCGAGGCGTGCGACGAAATCGAGCGCCCGCCGCGCGTTATCGGAGCCGTCTACACCGAGCGCGAGCCGCCGGACCGGCCTGCTGCTCGCTTCGCGAGTGTCGCGTGCCACGAGCACCGCGCATTTCGCGCGCGCGACTACGGCTCGAGAGACGCTGCCCGCCAGGATGCGCGCGGCGCGGCCGTGCCCGCGCCAGCCGAGAACGATGACATCGGCGCGGAAGCGCCGGGCCTCTCCGCAGATGGCGTCGGCAGCGTCGTCGTGCAGCTCGACGACGGACGCCCTGGGCCAGCGCGCCGCGAGCGCCGCCCGCATCTCCTCTGCCACGGCGTGCAGGCTGCGTGCGAGCTCGGCGCCGAACTGCGACCGGCCCCAGCGCACCTCGCCGAGCGCCACCACGCCGCGCGCCACGCTACGCGCGGGCCACGGAAACGCCTGCGCGATGCGCAGCGCGGCATGCGCGGCGGGCGATCCATCGCTCGCCAGCAGGATCCTCATGCCGCGTTCAGGCATGGTCCCATTATGGCGCCCGACCATCGCCTTTCGCGCCCGCCAGGTACAGCCAGACGAGGCCGATGGCGGCCGACAGCGCCGAGCCGAGCAGGATGCCGAGCTTGGCTTCCTCGACCAGCTTCGGGTCGCTGAAGGCGAGCTGCGAGATGAACAGCGACATGGTGAAGCCGATCCCCGCCAGCCATGCCGCGCCGAGCAGATGGACCCAGCGCACGCCGGCAGGCAGGCGCGCGATTCCGAGCCGCACCGCCGCCCAGCTGAAAAGGCTGATGCCGGCGAACTTGCCGACGACCAGACCGCCCACCACGCCGAGGGTCACGCTGTGCGTCACGGCCTCACGCCACGCCACCGCCAGCAGGTCGATGCCGGCATTGGACAGCGCGAAGATCGGGATGACCACGAACGTCACCCACGGCGTGAGGCCGTGCTCGATGCGCTGCAGGGGACTCTGCACGGCCGCGGCCGAGCGCTCCATCGCCTCGGCGATCGAGGCCATGCGCGAGTTGCTCAGCGGATCGTCGGAGGTCTCCTCGTCGCGCCGGTCGGCGCGAAAGGCGTGCCCGAGCTCTTCGATCCGGCGTTCGAAATGCGCCGGGGTATGCGCCGGCCGCGCCGGGATCGCCAGGGCCAGCAGGATGCCGGCGAGGGTGGCGTGGATGCCGGAGGCGTACACCGCGAGCCACAGCAGCACACCGACCATCGCGTAGGGCAGCGGATGGCGCAGGCCGCCGCGGTTGAACAGCGCCAGGACGGCCATCAGCGCCGCGGCGGCGCCGAGCGATCCCAGGTCCAGACCGGCCGTGTAGAAGATCGCGATCACCAGCACGGCGCCCAGGTCATCGGCGATGGCGAGCGCCGTGAGGAAGATGATCAGGTTGCGCGGGATGCGCCAGGCGAGCAGGACGAGGATGCCGACGGCAAAGGCGATGTCGGTTGCCATCGGAATGCCCCAGCCCGAGGCCGCGGGAGTGCCCACGGTGAAGGCGAGGTAGATGAGCGCCGGCAGCGCCATGCCGCCGAGCGCCGCCATGACGGGCAGCGCCGCGTCCTTCAGGGAGGAGAGCTCGCCGACCAGGATCTCGCGCTTCAGCTCCAGGCCCACGAGCAGGAAGAAAAGGCTCATCAGGCCGTCGTTGACCCAGTGGTGCAGCGAAAGCTCGAAGCCGGCGCGGCCGCCGGCGGAGAAGCCGAGCTTCTGCTCGGTGACGCGGTGAATCGCGTCGGCGCCGAAGATCATCGCCAGCGCAAGCGCCAGCACCGTGGTGGCGATGAGCACGATGCCGCCCGCCGTCGTGCGGCGCAGGAACTGCTCGAAGGGCGAAAGGATGCGCCCGAACAGCGGCTCGAGCGGGTAGGGCGCGGGTGGCACGCTACATAGATTCTAGGAGGGTGACGGGCATGTCCACGCCCCTTCGTATGTCCGTTATCGTACAGACGACGCCGCAACGGTCATCTACCGTGGCCGGCATGGCTGACACCGCTTATGCGCGCGTGCTCGATCGAGCCCTGCAGCTCGACGGCAGCACCCAGGGCCTGGCGACCCTGCTTCGCGTGCCGGAGGCGACGCTCTTGCGCTGGCGCTCCGGCCGCGCGTTCATGCCGGTGAACGCCTTCAAGCGGCTGCTGGCCTACGTCGCCGAGGCGGAAATCACCACGCCGACACCGGCTCCGGCCATCCCGGTCGAATCGTTGCGCTTCAGCATCGGTCCCCTCGCGGCGCGCTGCGCGGGCTGCGACGGCGTCGATTTCCGGCCGGCCGAGCCTGCGGCGCCGCTGAAGATGGTCTCGACGCTTCTCTGCAGCAGCTGCGGGACGCCGGTGACCCAGGGCGACCTGCTCGCGCGGCTGGGCGACGACCTTGTGGAGCGCCACCGCGCCAAGGCCATGGCGCGGGTCCGGCTCAGTCGATCTTCGCCCCCGACTCCTTCACCACCTTCGCCCACTTCGCAAACTCGCTCTTCATGAACGAGCGCAGGTGCTCGGGCGAGGACTCGGGCACGTCGGTGGCGAGCGGCGCGAGCTTCTCGATGTAGTCCTGCGCCTTCGCGGCCTTCGCCATCTCGGCCGCCAGGCGCTGCACGATGTCCTTCGGCGTGCCGGCCGGGACGTAGAGCGCGGTCCACGTCGTCACCTCGTAGCCCGACAGGCCGAAGTCCCTGCCGGCCTCGGCGATCGTCGGCAGCTCCGGCGCGGCGGCCGAGCGCCGGGTACCGGTCGTGGCGAGCGCGCGCAGGCGCCCGGCGCGCGCGTGGCCGAGCGCGTTGGGCGCGGTCTCGATCATCAGCGTCACGCGGCCGCCCATGATGTCGGCGGTCGCGGCGGCGCCGCCCTTGTAGGGCACGTGCACCATCCGGATGCCGCTCATCTGCTTCAGCAGCTCGCCGGAAAGATGCGAGATGCCGCCGTTGCCGGACGAGGCGAAGGTGTGCTTGTCCGGCTCTTTCCTGAGCGTGGCGAGCAGCTCGGGCAGCGTCTTCGCCGGGTTGTCGGGATGCACGATGACGATGTTCGGCAGCAGGTGCGCTAGCGCAACGGGCTCGAAGTCCCTGAACGCGTCGAACTGCAGCTTGGGATAGAGCGCGGCGTTGATGCCGCCGTGCGTGCCGATGGTGCCGAAGAACAGCGTATAGCCGTCGTTCGGCGCCTTGGCCGCGAGGTCGCTCGCCACGTTGCCCGCCGCGCCCGGCCGGTTGTCGACCACCAGCGTCTGCCCCAGGCCCTCGGAGAGCCGGGCTGCGAGATGCCGCGCGAGGACGTCGGCGGTGCCGCCCGGCGGGAACGGCACGATCATGCGGACCGGCTTGGACGGGTAGGCCTGCGCGGCCGCGAGCGAAACGGCTGCCCACAGAAAAAGCGCGACGAGCGCTTTCACTAGAGGACGGCCTTGGCGCCGGGCGCGGCGACTTCCCGGGGCCACACCACGGTCCACCGCTTGTCGATGACCTGGCGGATGGCCGAGCCGTCGGTGCCGTG
>DASSPL010000318.1:0-12050 GCA_035699685.1 Burkholderiales bacterium
CGTCGAATTCCTCCGGCGTGTTCGGCGCGGGGTCGGCGCCGAGGCCGCGCAGCCGCTCCTTGACGTCCGGCAGGCCCACGATGCGCGCCACTTCCGCCGAAAGCCTGGCGAGCACCGGGCGCGGGGTCTTCGCCGGCGCGAGCAGCCCGAACCACGGGTCGAACACGGAGCCGGTGACGCCCGCCTCGGCGAGCGTCGGCAGCTCGGGCAGCACGACGGAACGCTTCCCCGTCGTCGTGGCGAGCGCCAGCACCTTGCCGCTGCGGGTGAGCGGCAGCACGTTCAGCACCGGCGAGAAGTTGAATTGCGCGTCGCTCGAGACCACAGCGCCCATCGCCTCGGGGATGCCCTTGTACGGCACGTGCGTCGCCTGCACCCCGGCCAGCGTCTTGAAGAGCTCGCCGGCGAGATGATTCGCGCTGCCGATGCCGGGCGACGAGAAGTTGAGCTGGCCCGGCTTCGACTTCGCCAGCGCCACGAGGTCCTGCACGGTCTTCACGCCCAGCGAGGGCGAGACGATGAGGATGCTTGGCACGTTGGCGATGCGGCTCACGCCGGCGAAGTCGCGCAGCGTGTCGTAGGGCAGCTTGGTGAACATCGCCGCGCTGGCCGCGTGCCCGGCCGACACCACGAGCAGCGTGTAGCCGTCCGGCGCCGCGGTCGCCACGGTATTGCCGGCGACCACGCCGCCCGCGCTCGGCCGGTTCTCCACCAGCACCGGCTGCCCCCACGCCTCGCTCATCTTCTGCCCGACCGTGCGGGCGAGGATGTCGGTGGTGCTGCCGGCGGAGAAGCCGAGCACGATGCGGATCGGCTTGTTCGGATAGTCCTGGGCCACGGCGCCGGCAGCCGCCAGCACGAGGAGCGCGGCGAGAAACGATTTCATCCGCCTATGCTACCGCCTTGTGCTGCGTTCCCTCGCCGGGCGTGACGAAGAGCATCGTCGTCGGCACGCTGGTGTGCGCGGTGTGCCAGGTGCCGCGCGGCACGATGACGAACGATCCGGGCTCGGCGAGCTCCGCTACCACGCCGCGGCCCTCGAATTCGAACGACGCGCGGCCCGACAGCAGGCACACGATCTCGTCGCCCGCGGGATGCATCTCCCAGCTTTCCCAGTCCGAATCGAAGCGGTAGCACGACACCAGCGTGCGGCCCTTGAACCCGCCGAAGCGGCGGTCGAGCTCCTCGTAGATCGTCGGCGTCACGGCGACCGGCACGGCGGACTGGTCGGGCTGGACGACGACGAACGTGGAATCGAGTTTCATAGCAGCTCCTTGATGCGGGCGCGCACGCCTGCCCCGGAAATCCTGAGCTCGCCCGCCGCCACCGGCAGCGTGAACCGGCGCGGCCCCGCGCTGCCCGGATTAACGTACAGCACGCCGTCGCGCTCCTCCACCTTCGGCTTGTGGGAATGCCCGGTGATGACCACGCGGCCCTCGGGACGCCTCATTTCATTGAGGTCATGCAGCACGTGAATCGCGACCCCGCCGACCTCCATGACGGCGTCGAGCGGTAGCTTCTTCGCCCACCTGGCGCGATCGTTATTGCCGCGCACCGCGGTGACCGGCGCGAGCGTTTTCAATTGCTCGAGGATTTCAGGCGCGCCGATGTCGCCGGCGTGGATGATGTGGTCCGCGCCGCGCAGGAACCTCAGCGCCTCGGGGCGCAGCAAGCCATGGGTATCGGAGATCAGCCCGATGCGGATCAACCGCTCATTCGATCGTCCGGTGGGCACGCGCGAGAACGGCCTGTGGAATCGAGAGACCGAGGCTGCGGGCGGTCTTGAGGTTCACGACCAGCTCGACGCTGACGGGTAGCTCGATGGGAAGCCCGGCCGGGTTCGCGCCCCTGAGGATCTTGTCGACGAAGGTCGCGAGGCGCGTGAAGGCGGCATGCAGGTTGGGCCCGTAGGTCATCAGGTTGCCGCTGTCGGCGAATTGTCCCCACCCGGAGATGGCCGGAATGCGGTTTTCGATCGAGAACTGCGCAATCCGGTCACGGTAGCGGAGCATGAACGCATCCGGGAATTGCAGGATCGCCCCGCTGCGCTGCTTCAATGCGGCGGCGAGCGCGGCGTCCAGCTCCCCGGCGGTGCGCACCTGGAAGTAATCGATGGCCAGGCCGAGGTCCTTCGCGGCCACCCGCGAGGCACGCAGCTCGCCCTGCTGCCCGGGATGCTCGGGATTCGCCAGGATCGCAACTCGCTCGAGCGCGGGCAGGACCACCTTCAGCAGCTCCATGCGCTTTCCCGCCAGTTCGAGGGACAGGAATGTCATGCCCGTGAAATTACCGCCCGGGTGCGCGTAGCTCGCTGCGAGCTTCGCTTCGACCGGGTCGCCGCTGAAGCCCATCACCACCGGGATCGTGGTGCCGGTCCGGTGCACCGGAAAGGTGGCCGGCCCGCCGTGCGTGACGATCACCTGCGGCTTCAGACCGATCAGCTCGGCCGCCAGCCGCCCGAGGCGCTCCTCGCCCTCGCCCTCGCCCCAGCGTGCGTCGATGGCGAGGTTGCGCCCCTCGGCATAGCCGAGGTCGCGCATGCCGTGGCGGAAGGCGTCGTAGAAAGGGGAATTTCCGGGACGATCGTTGGAAAGCCAGGCGATGCGGCTTTGCTGCGGCTTCTGCGCTGCGCCCGGTCCTGCCGCCAGGAGCGCGCAAGCCGCAACGAGGAAACGTCTCCTGCGCATGCCCATCACTTCCATTAGCACCCGGCCGGCAGCAAGGTCTGTCCGCTGCCGTGCCTACCGCGCGCTCAGAGGATGAAGCTCACCGTGCCGAGCGACGCGAGCTCCATCGCGTCGAGGATCGCCTCGCGCGAGGCGATCTTCAGCCGGCCGTCGCGCTTCTCGAGCGTGTAGCGATAACGCCCGACGTACTCGCGCACGTCGTCGTTGCCCCGGAAGCGATACACCACGAAGTTGGCCTCGACGCGCAGCGGCGCGCGCTCGACGATGCGCACGTTGGAGATCATGCGTCGCGTGCGCGAGCGCGGTTGCTCCGCGTGCGCCTGCGGGTCCTTGAGCCGCGTGACGCGCGCGCGGATGCGGCGGATGTCGTCGGCGATCATGAAGAGCGCGGTCTTCGGCTCGGAGTCCGGGCGATCGTTGGACGGCACGCGGTAGGTCGCGTCCTCGGTGAGGAGCGCGAGCCATTCGTCGAGCTTCCACGCGTCCAGCAGCGCCGCCTCGTGGTAGAGGAAGTCCTCCACCTCGGCCCGGGTCACTGCCGCATCAATTTGTCCCATTGGATCCAGAACGCGCGCAGGTGCGCTTCGTCGGTGTTGAGCTGCTCGCCGGTCTTCGCCATGCCGCGGTTGATCAGCGACCACTGCACCTCCTTGTACGCGCCGGCGCCCTGCTGCACGGACTCGAGCGCCTCGATGTCGTCGGGCGTGGCGAAGCCGCCCGGGCCGTAGAAGGTGAGGAAGCTGTCGAGCCGGACCTGGCGCGCGAGCGGCGTCTCTTCCACCGGGCCGAGCGCCCAGGCGCGCACGCGCATGCGGTCGGGCGCCGTCGGCTGGAAGCTGCGGATGGACACCGACGAGCCGTCGAGCAGCACCAGGTTGGGAAAGATCAGCAGGTTGCGGTTCGTGTCGCAGATGCGCTTCGTGCGCTCGGCGCCCACACGGGCAGTCACTTCGGCACGGATCCGATCCAGCTCCGGCTTCGCCGCGTCCCCGTAGATCGGAATCCACGCCGCCACCGGCCGGCCGCGGAAGTTGACGTTGTCGGTGGTGCCGTGGCCGTTGCCGAGGTCCTTGCCCAGGCCGTGCGACGGCAGCACGTGCCCCTTCTCCGGCTTCTTCACCTGCACGCCCGAGTTCTTCAGGTAGTCGAGCCACGTGGCGTGCGTGGTGATGAGGTGGTAGTCGTCGAAGCTGTTCTCGACCAGCAGCTTCCAGTTCGCCTTGATGTCGTATTCCTGCGTGCCGTGGATCACCTCCATGCGGCCCGAAGGCGACTGGTCCAGCACGAGGTCGATGTACTCGATGGCGCGGCCGAGATAGTCCTTGAGGGGAACCGCGCCGGCGTCGAAGTTGAGGAAGACGAAGCCGCGATAGGAATCGACGCGCGGCGGCGACTGCAGGCCGTACTGCGCGCGGTCGAAGCTCGGCGGGTAGGCGTCCTGGCCGGGAATGGCGTAGAGCTTGCCGTCGCGGTCGTAGGTCCAGCCGTGGTAGAAGCAGGTGTGGCGCTTCGCATTGCCCTCGGGCTCGCGGCACACCACGGCGCCGCGGTGGCGGCAGGTGTTGAGGAATACGCGCAGCTCGGCCGCGCTGTCGCGGCAGAAGAGGATCGGCCGGCCGCAGACGATGCGGGTGCGGAAGTCGCCCGGCTGCCTCACCTCGGACTCGTGCCCGACGTAGAGCCAGCAGCGCTCGAAGATGCGCTCCTGCTCCGCCCGGAAGATTTCCGGGTCGACGAGGGCCGCCCGGTTGACTTCGAAACGATGGGTCTGCGGCTCGTTCAGAACCAGCGCTTTCATGCTTCCATAATAGGGGAATGAAACGACTCCTGGCCTGCCTGTTTCTCGCCGTCGCGGTCCCGGCCGCGGCGCAGGACTATCCGTCCCGGCCGGTGCACGTTGTCGTTCCCTATACGCCGGGCACCGGGGCCGACATCCTCTCGCGGCTCTTCGGCCCGCGCCTTTCCGAGCGCTGGAAGGTGGCGGTGGTGACGGAGAACAAGGCCGGCGCCACGGGCAACATCGGCGCGGAGTACGTGGCGAAGAGCGCGCCGGACGGATACACCCTGCTCTTCGTCGCCACCTCGTTCGGCACCACGCCGGCGCTGTCGAAGAACCTGCCCTTCGACCCGGCGAAGAGCTTCATGCCGGTGGCGCTCGTCGCGACGAGCGGCCTCATGGTGGTGATCAATCCGCAACTCCCCGCGCGCACCATGAAGGAGTTCATCGAGCTTGCGAAGCGCCAGCCCGGAAAGATGCACTACTCGTCGCCCGGCAACGGCGGGCCGCAGCATCTCGCGATGGAGCTCCTCAAGCTCGAGACCGGCATCGACGTCGTGCACGTGCCCTACAAGGGCGCGGCCGGCGCGCTCGCCGACGTGGTCGGCGGACACGTGCAGGCGATGGTGTCCGCCACGCAGACCGCCTATCCGCACGTGCAGTCGGGCAAGCTGCGCGCGATCGGCCTGATGAGCGCCGAGCGCTCGCCGGCCTATCCGGACGTGCCGACGCTCAAGGAACAGGGGCTGCCGGGGCTCGAAGTGGAGACCTGGTACGGGGCGTTCGCGCCCGCCGGAACGCCTTCGGCCGTAGTGGCGAAAATAAATGGCGACATCAACGCCGTGCTGAAGGAAACCGCCATCCGCGAAGCGCTCGCCAAGCAGGGCATGACCCCGGTCGGCGGCCCGCCCGAGCGGCTGGGCAGCGTGGTGAAGACCGAGCTCGCGCGCTGGCCGCGGGTCGTCAATGCCGCCGGAATAAAGGCCGATTGAAATGGACATCCTGCAAGACCTGGTCGCCGCCTACCGCATCCTCGCCGAGCATGGCGTGATCGACGCCTACGGGCACGTCAGCATGCGCTCGCCGGAGAACCCGCAGCGCTACTTCATCGCGCGCTCGCTCGCGCCCGAGATCGTGCAGGTCGAGGACATTGTCGAGTATGACCTGGACAGCGTGCCGCGAGACGACGCATTTGTCCGATCGGGCCGCGAGTCGGTGCGCGAGCGCTTCATCCACGGCGAGGTGTACAAGGCGCGTCCCGAGGTGATGGCGGTGGTGCACAACCACTCGCCTTCCGTCATCCCTTTCAGCGTCACCGGCGTGCCGATGCGGCCGATCTACCACATGGCCTCGTTCATCGGCGACGGCGTGCCGAACTTCGAGATCCGCGACTTCGAGCAGGGCACCGACCTGCTGGTCAAGACCCCGAAGCTCGGCGCGGCGCTCGCCAAGACGCTCGGCAGGAGCCATGCATCGCTGATGCGCGGGCACGGCGCCGTGGTGGTCGGCGAGAACATCGCGCGCGCCGTAGGCCGCAGCCTCTACCTCGAGCAAAGCGCCAAGCTGCAGATGCAGGCCATGATGCTCTCCGACAAGATCACCTACCTCGACGCCGCCGAGGTCAAGGCCTCCTCACCCGTCCAGGACTACAAGCGCGCCTGGCCCATGTGGCGCGAGAAGGCCCTCGCCCAGGCCAAGGCCGACCGCAACAAATAAATGGTGACAGTCACCATTTAAATAGGGACAGTCCCTGTTTATGACCGACCTCTGCACCCTGAGCGCCGCCGAGCTGCTCGACGCCTACCGCAAGCACGACATCTCGCCGGTCGAGGTGACGCGCGCGGTGCTTGCACGGATCGAGAAACTCAATCCGGCCCTGAATGCCTTCAACCTGATATCGAAGGAGGCGGAGAAGGATGCCCGGGCGTCGGAGAAGCGCTGGATGTCGGGACAGCCGCAGGGCCTGCTCGACGGCGTGCCGGTATCGATCAAGGACATCATCCTGACGAAAGGCTGGCCGACGCTGCGCGGGTCGAAGACGGTCGATCCCAAGGGGCCTTGGAACGACGACGCGCCGGCCACCGCGCGGCTGCGAGAGCACGGCGCGGTGCTCGTCGGCAAGACGACCACACCGGAGTTCGGCTGGAAAGGCGTCACCGACAGCCCGCTCACCGGCATCACGCGCAATCCGTGGAACGCGGCGAAGACGCCGGGCGGCTCCTCGGGCGGCGCCGCGGCAGCGGTCGCTGCGGGAATGGGGCCGCTGGCGGTCGGCACCGACGGCGGCGGATCCATTCGCATCCCCTGCAGCTTCACGGGATTGTTTGGATTGAAACCATCGTTCGGGCGCGTGCCCGCCTGGCCGCTCTCGCCGTTCGGCACGGTGGCGCATGTCGGCCCGATGACGAGAACGGTCACCGACGCCGCGCTGATGCTGAACGTGCTGTCGCTGCCCGACGCGCGCGACTGGCACGCGCTGCCGTTCGACACGCGCGACTGGCGCAGCCAGCTCGACCAGGGCGTAACCGACCTGCGCATCGCTTATTCGCCCGACCTGGGCTACGCGCAGGTCGACGCCGAAGTCGCCGAGATCGTGCGCAAGGCGGTCGCGGTGTTCACCGACCTCGGCGCGAAGGTGGAGGAGAAGAGCCCCGGGTTCGAGAACCCCGAGGGCATCTTCCGCACGCACTGGTTCTCGGGCGCCGCGTTCCTGCTCGGCAGCCTGCCGGCGGAGAAGAAAAAGCTGATCGACCCGGGGCTTCTGGAGGTGGCGAACGAAGGCGCGAAGATCGGCGCCGCCGAGATCATGGCCGCGCAGATGAAGCGCGGCGCGCTCGGCACGCACATGAATCTCTTCCATCGGGATTACGACCTGCTGGTCACGCCGACGCTGGCGGTGGCGGCGTTCGACGCCGGCACCGAGTTCCCGCCGGGCAAGAAGCGCTGGATCGACTGGACGCCGTTCACCTTCCCGTTCAACCTGACGCAGCAGCCGGCGGCGTCGATCCCCTGCGGGGTCACCAAGGCCGGCCTGCCGGTCGGCCTGCACATCGTCGGCCCGCGCTACAACGACGCCCTCGTGCTGCGCGCCGCGCGCGCCTTCGAGACGGCACGGCCGATCGCCCTGCCGGATCTCTCAGCCCTCAAGGGCTAGCGGCACATCAGATTCCCGGCCGTGAGGTCGATGCCCTGCGTGCAGCTCTGCTCGTTGACCTTGCGGTTCGCCTCCATCGGCGGCACCGGGCCTCCGTCGCGGTCCGTGGTGTAGCAGCCGGCGAGGAGGACGGCCATTGCGCACAGCGCGCCAAGGCGAGCAAGACGGGTAAGCATCGAATACTCCCTTTATTTGTTTAGGGGTTGAGCCGCATTCTATGCTTCATCGCGATGCGTTACCTGAGCACTCTTGCCGCCCTGCTGCTCCTCGCCCTGCCGGCCGAGGCCTGCCTGTTCGCGAAGGACGCACGGCCGGCTGACTGGCTGGCGTGGTCGAGCGCGCTGTTCGCCGCGGATGTGACCGATGTCGCGTCCGACCGGAACACGGACCACCTCTCGCTGCGCGTCGTCGAGACGTTCAAGGGCCCGGCGCTGGCTGAAGCCGCGAAGCTGCAGGTGCCGAGCCGACTCTGGTCCGCCTGCCGGCTGGAGCGGCCCGCCATCGGCGCCCGCGTGCTGGTCGCCCTGAATCCGAACAGCGACGCCCTGCTGGTTCCCCTGGCGCCTGCGTATCTCGAGGAGCTGCGCAAGGCGGCCGGCCGCTGATCGTCAGGCGGCGAGGCTGAGCTCCAGCGCCCAGGTCGAGATCACCTTGTCTTCTTCCATCATCGCGCCGCGCACGCTGTAGCGCCGCTCGTCGCGCTGCTGCAGGCATTCGTAGCCGCGGTGGCGGCCGCCCGGATTGGAGTAGAAGGACAGGATCGCGTCGCCGGCGAGGACGAAGCGGCCGTGCAGGGTGCCGAGCACCGGGTTGGCCGAGGTCCAGTGGGTCGAGCGCGCGCCGGGCGTGAACGGCTCGATCTCGTAGCGGTTGTGCTGCAGGGCCGGGCGCTCGCCACGCACGCGCAACACCCCCTCGAACTGCCATTTGCCCTCCGCATGGCGGATGGCCGTCTCGCCCGAGACCGGCGAGGCGCGCCCGGCCGCGTCGCGGTATTCGCCCTCGACGCGCCAGCTTCCGGGCCTGAAGAGGAAGGTGTGCTCTATCCGTGGACCTCGGCTGAATCGCCCGGCACCTGCGAGCGCTCGTCCATCGAGTAGTCGCGCAGCACCGTGGCGACGCGCAGCCGATAGCTGCCGAAGATGCCGCCGCGGCCCTTCTTCTGCGCCTCGCGGTGCTTCTGCAGGTTGCGCCACTTGCGCACCGCTTCCTCGTCGCGCCAGAAGGACAACGACACGAACTTGCCCTTCTGCGTGATGCTCTCGAAACGCTCGATCGAGATGAATCCGTCGGCCTTGCGCACCTCGTCGCCGAGTCCTTCGGCGAGCGCCTTGTAGTCGGCGAAGCGCCCTTCCCTGGGCGTGAACTCGAAGATGACGGCGATCATGGTCTTTTCCCCTCGTAGGCATTCTGCAGGAGCTGGAGAACGCCGTCATAGTCCACCTTGCGGGGGTTGGGATATGGGGCCTCGCAGGCGATGCGGGCCGCGCGCTCGATGTCCGTCGGCTTCATGCCGATGTCGGCGAGCCGCATGGGAATGCCCAGCCGCTCTTCCAGATCCCACATCGCCGCGGGGGCGTTGGCATCGCCGAGCGCGCGCCCGATCCGCACCATCGCCTTGATCGCCGCCTTGGCGTTGTAGTGCAGCGCATGCGGCAGCACGATGGAATGCGTCTCGGCGTGCGGCAGGCCGAAGCCGCCGAGCACGTGGCACAGCTTGTGATGCAGCGCGACGCTCACCGTGCTGATCGTCGCGCCGGCGAGCCAGGCGCCGTAGAGCGCGCGGCCGCGCGCGTCCACGTCCTGCGGCTTCTCGACGATGATCGGCAGCGAAGTCGCCAGCGCCTTGATGCCCTCCTCCGCCATCAGCGAGGTGATCGGATTGCCGTCGTGCGCATAAAGCGCCTCGGCGCAGTGGGCGATCGCGTTCATGCCGCTCGCCGCGGACACCGCCGGCGGCAGGTCGAGCGTGAGCTGCGGGTCGTAGATCACCACCTTCGGCAGCACCTTCGGATCGCGCCCGGTCTTTTTCGCGCCGCCCTCCGAGATGCCCCAGATGGTGGTCATCTCCGATCCGGAGTAGGTGGTCGGCACGGCGATGATCGGCAGGCCCGCCGTAAGCGCGATCGCCTTGGCGAAGCCGATGGTCGACCCGCCGCCCACCGCGATGCAGCCGTCGGCCGAGGTCGCCTGCGCGAGCTTGCGCGCGTTCTCCACTGCGTGCAGCGGCGTGTGCATCACCGCCTTGTCGAACATGCCGGCGACCTTCAGCCGCTTGGTGAGCCTGCCGACCATCTCGGCGCGGCCCGGCGTCGAGAGCACCAGCGGCCGCTTGACGCCGAGCGCTTCGGCCTCCTGCCCGAGCTCCGCCGCCCTCCCCGGCCCGAACACCACGCGGCCCGGCATGGCAACATAGTTGAACTTGTCCATGAGCAATCCTAACCCGCTCGCGGTGATCGTCGGTGCCGGCAGCGGCCTGAGCGCGTCGCTCGCCCGCCAGTGCGCCGCCGCCGGCATGCGGGTGGCGCTCGCTGCTCGCAACGTAGACAAGCTCTCGGGGTTGCTGAAGGAAACCGGTGCGCAGGCGATCGCGTGCGACGTGACCGACGCGGCCCAGGTCGAGAAGCTGTTCGCCCGGCTCGATGCGCCCGGGCTCGTCGTCTACAACCCGAGCTACCGCGTGCGCGGCCCCTTCCTCGGCCTCGACCGCGAGGAAGTGAAGAAGACGCTGATGATCACCGCCTACGGCGGCTTCCTCGTGGCGCAGGCGGCGGTGAAGCGCATGCTCGAGCGCGGCCATGGCAGCCTGTTCTTCACCGGCGCCTCGGCCAGCATCAAGGGCTACGCCGAGTCCGCGCCGTTCGCGATGGGCAAGTTCGCCCTGCGCGGCCTGGCGCAGAGCCTCGCGCGCGAGCTCGGTCCGAAGAACATCCACGTCGCGCACTTCGTCATCGACGGCGGCATCGAGAAACCGGGCGGCGACGCTCGCGCCGCCGCGCGGGGCGCCGACGGCATGCTGCAGCCCGACGCGATCGCCGAGACCTACATGCAGGTCTACCGCCAGCACCGCTCGGCGTGGACCTTCGAGATCGACCTTCGTCCCTGGGTGGAAAAATTCTAAATGGTGACAGTCACCATTTTTCCCATATGAGGAAACAGGACATCCGCAGCAGCAAGCTGCCCACGCCATCGGGCCACTTTGCGCAGGCGATCGCGATCGAAGCAAAAGGCACGCTGGTGTTCATTTCCGGCATGGTGGCCAAAGGCGACGACGGCAAGGTCGTCGGGATTGGCGACATCGAGGCGCAGACGCGGCAGGTGTGCGAGAACCTGAAGGCGGCGGTCGAGGCGGCGGGCGGCACGATGGACGACATCTGCCGCGTCGACGTCTACGTGCGCAACATGGAGCACTTCGAGCGCATCCACAAGGTGCGGCGCGAGTACTTCAAGGCGCCGCCGCCCGCCTCGACGATGGTCGAGGTGAGCAAGTTCACCTCGCCGGACTACCTGATCGAGATCAGCGCGATCGCGGTGGTGGGCTAGGCGCCCATGCGGCGCGCCATTTCCGCGCGCCAGTCCTCGACCGGCTTGAAGCCCGGCTGCTTGCGCGCCTCGGCCTCGGCCCAGCGCCAGAGCTCCTCATCCGACAGGCGCATGTCCATGGGAATGCGCAGCGGCTGCTGCACATACCACGGCGTGTCGACGAAAAGCTCGATGCGGTTGCCCTCGGGATCCTGGAAGTAGACCGAGAGCGCGTTGCCATGGGAGACGGGGTAGAGGTCCTTCACCTTCTCGTCGAGCACGCGCCGGTACATCTCGCGCAGGCCCGAGAATTCCGCCATGCGGAAGGAAATCTGGTTGATGGGGTTGAACTTAAGGTCCGCGGGCTTCCCGGTGGCGAGCACGATCTGGTGGTGCTCCTTCGGGTCGCGGCTGAGGAAGGCGAGCTCGACCATGCCGCGGGGCGTTTCGAGGTCTCCCGAATCGGTGACGGTAAAACCGAGCACGCGTGTGTAAAAATCCCGCATCCGCGGCAGATCGGCGACGTACATCCCCATGTGGCTGAAAGCAAAGCTAGGAACGGACATTTATGAAACTCGCAACGTTTAAGACCGCACAAGGCGCCAGCTACGGCATCGTCACCGGCAAGGGCATTGTCGACCTGAAGCGCTACATCGGCAACCAGTATCCGGACCTCAAGGCGCTCATCGCCGGCAACGGCTACGCCGACGCGGCCAAGCAGCTGAATGCCGCTCCCGACTACAAGGAATCCGACGTCATCTTCCTGCCGGTGATCCCGAACCCGGACAAGATCATCTGCGTCGGCCTGAACTACCAGGACCACGTCGTCGAGACCGGCCGCGACAACACCGAGCAGCCGGCGATCTTCCTGCGCGTCGCCGAGTCGCAGGTCGGCCACCGGCAGCCGATC
>DASSPL010000319.1:0-11109 GCA_035699685.1 Burkholderiales bacterium
CATGTAGTACAGCGTCATGAACGCGACGATGGCGATGAAGCCCCACATCGTCGCCTTGAAGCCCTTGTCGATGTTGTCCTTGCCGAGGCTCGGGCCGACGGTGCGCTCCTCGATGATCTCCATCGGCGCGGCGAGCGAGCCGGCGCGGATCAGCAGCGACAGGTCCCGCGTCTCGTTCGGCGTGAAGGCGCCGGTGATCTGGAAGCGGCTGCCGAACTCGCTCTGGATGGTGGCGACCGAGATCGCCTCGCCCTTGCCCTTCTCGAACAGGATGATCGCCATCAGCTTCTTCAGGTTCTCGCGCGTCGCCTGGCGCATCGAGCGCCCGCCGGCGTCGTCGAGCTCCACGGCGACCGCCGGGCGCTGGTCCTGGTCGAACGTGGCCTGCGCGCCGATGAACTGGTCGCCCGTGACCAGCACCTGCTTCCGCACGGGCACCTGGCTCACGCTGCCGTCGCGCTTGCGCTCGGGGAACACGTCGACGCCGAAGGTCGAGCCGGAGCGCATGGCCTCCTCCTCGACCATGCGCACCTCCAGGGTCGCGGTGCGGCCGAGGATCTCGCGCGCGCGCGCCGTGTCCTGCACGCCCGGCAGCTGCACCACGATGCGGTCGGCGCCCTGCTGCTGGATGACGGGCTCGGCGACGCCGAGCTCGTTCACGCGCTTGTGCAGGGTGTGGATGTTCTGCTGAAGCGCGTTCTCCTGCACGCGCTTGTGGAAGTCCGGCTTGACGGTGGCGACGAGCAGCAGGTTCTGGCCGTCGTCGCGCTCGGTGACGGCGAGGTCCGGGATGTTGCTCAGGATGTAGGCGCGCGCCTGCTCGCGCACCGGCGCCTCGCGGAAGCGGATGCGGATCGCCTGGCCTTCGCGCGTGATGCCGCCGTGGCGGATGTTCTTCTCGCGCAGCTGCGTGCGCAGGTCGCCCGCCAGGTTCTCGACGCGCTTGGTGATCGCCGCCGCGGTATCCACCTGCAGCAGGAAATGCACGCCGCCGCGCAGGTCGAGGCCGAGGTACATCGGCAGGGCGTGGATCGAGGTGAGCCACGACGGCGACGCCGAAAGCAGGTTGAGCGCCACCGAGTACGAGCGGTCGGCCGGGTCGGGGTTGAGCGCGCGGTCGACCACGTCCTTCGCCTTGAGCTGCGTGTCGTAGTCGGCGAAGCGCACGCGGATGCCGGTGGCGTCGAACACCACGCCCCTGTATTCGACGGCGGATTTCTTCAGCGCCTCCTCGACGCGCGGAATCAGCGCCGGCTCGATCCTCACGGTGGACTTCGCCGCCGCCACCTGGATCGCCGGCGACTCGCCGAAGAAATTGGGCAGCGTATAGAGCAGCGCCGCCAGCACGACGAGGCCGATCAGCGCGTACTTCCAGGTGGGAAAGCGGTTCACTGCAGGGTCTTAAGCGTCCCCTTGGGGAGCGGGACCTGCACCGCCGAGCGTTGCAGCACGATCTCGGTGTTCGGCGCGACCTCGACCGTGACGTACTGGTCGCTGAGCTTGGTGATGCGTCCGACGATGCCGCCCGCCGTCACCACCTCGTCGCCCTTCTGCAGCGCCTCGATCATCGCCTTCTGCTCCTTCGCGCGCTTCATCTGCGGGCGGATCATGAGGAAGTAGAGCAGCACGAACATCAGGATGATGGGCAGGAAGCCCACCAGTCCCGGGTCGCTGCCGCCGGCGGCCTGCGCGTATGCGGGGGAAATGATCACTGCGGATCCTCGGAGGGAAACGCAAAATTATAGCGGTTCCTCTCTGCCAGGAGCCTCTGCGCGGTTCCCGCCAGCGTGCCGGCTTCGATCGCCGCGCGCAGCGTGCGCATGAGCTCCTGGTAGTAGTGGAGGTTGTGCAGCGTGTTCAGCCGCGCGCCGAGGATCTCGTTCGCCTTCTGCAGGTGGTAGAGGTAGGCGCGCGTGAAATTGCGGCAGGTGTAGCACGCGCAGCGCTCGTCGAGCGGCGCGGTGTCGTCGCGGTGGCGCGCATTGCGGATCTTGACGTCGCCGTGGCGCGTGAACAGCCAGCCGTTGCGCGCATTGCGCGTCGGCAGCACGCAGTCGAACAGGTCGATGCCGGCGAGCACCGCCTCGATCAGGTCCTCGGGCGTGCCCATGCCCATCAGGTACCTCGGCTTGTCGTCGGGCAGGCGCGTGGTCTGCAGGATGCGGCTGCGCTCGTCCTTCGGCTCGCCGACCGCCAGGCCGCCGATCGCATAGCCGTCGAAGCCGATGTTCACCAGCGCCTCCACCGACCGCGCGCGCAGGTGCGGATAGATGCCGCCCTGCACGATGCCGAACAGGGCATTGGGAGATCTCCAGGCGTCCCTGCAGCGGCGGGCCCATCGCATGGAGAGCTGCATCGATCGCTCGGCCTCGGCCTCGGTGGCGGGGTACGGCGTGCACTCATCGAAAACCATCGCGATGTCGGAATCGAGCACCTCCTGGATGCGCATCGATTCCTCCGGCGTGAGGAACAGGCGGTCGCCGTTCACGGGCGAGGCGAACTGCACGCCTTCCTCGCTGATCCTGCGCAGCGCGCCGAGGCTGAAGACCTGGAAGCCGCCCGAGTCGGTGAGGATCGGCCGCTCCCAGCCCATGAAGCGGTGCAGCCCGCCGTGCTTCGAGATCACCTCGAGCCCCGGGCGCAGCCAGAGGTGGAAGGTATTGCCGAGCACGATCTGGGCGCCGATCGCGCCCAGCTCCTCGGGCGACATGGCTTTCACCGTGCCGTAGGTGCCGACCGGCATGAACGCCGGCGTGTCGACGCGGCCATGAGCCAGCTCGAGCACCCCGCGGCGCGCCGCCGCGTCGCGATGCGTGACGGCGAACTTCATCGTTCGATCAGCATGGCGTCGCCGTAGGAAAAAAACCGGTACTTGCGCTCGATCGCGTGCGCATAGGCATTGAAGACCTTTTCCTTGCCGGCGAAGGCGCACACCAGCATGAGCAGCGTCGACTTCGGCAGGTGGAAATTGGTCAGCAGCCGGTCCACGACCTGGAACTCGTAGCCGGGATAGATGAAAAGGTCGGTCTCGCCGGACGCGGCCCCGCCGGCGGCGGCGCTTTCCAGCGCGCGCAGCGAGGTGGTGCCCACGGCGAGCACGCGGCGGCCGGCGAGCGCCTGCAGCGTCTCGTCGGGGATCGAGTAGCGCTCGCGGTGCATGCGATGCGCCTCGACGCGCTCGACGCGCGGCGGCTGGAAGGTGCCGAAGCCGACGTGCAGCGTGAGGTGCGCGATGCGGGCGCCGCGCGCCCGCACCCGCTCCAGCATGCCGCGGTCGAAGTGCAGGCCGGCGGTCGGCGCCGCCACCGCGCCCGGCTGCGCCGCATAGACCGTCTGATAGCGCTCTTCGTCCGCCTCGGCCGGCGCATGTTCGATGTACGGCGGAAGCGGCAGCGCGCCATGGCGCTCGAGCACCTGCTCGACGTCGTGGGAGAAGCGCACGCGGTAAAGGTCCTCGGCGCGTCCTTCGACCGTGACGCGCACGTCGTCTCCGATCAGCACCTCGCTGCCCGGTTTCGGCGCATGGCCGGCGCGCATCAGGGCGAGCGCCTCGCGCGGCTGCACGATGCGCTCGACGAACACTTCCACCCGGCCGCCGCTCGGCTTGCGCCCGGCGAGCCGCGCCTTGACGACCCGCGTGTCGTTCAGCACGAGCGTGTCGCGCTCATCCACCAGTCCTGGAAACTCCTCGAACACCCGGTCTTCGACGCCGCCGTCGGCGCGCAGGTGCAGCAGTCGGCTCGCGCTGCGCTCGGGCGCCGGATGCTGGGCGATGAGCTCCGGCGGCAGCGCGTAGTCGAACTCGGAGACCAGCATCCGGCGGCAATTATAATTTCCGCGCATCCCAGAGCCGGAATGGCGGAACCGGTAGACGCAGCGGACTCAAAATCCGCCGGTGGCGACACCATGAGAGTTCGAGTCTCTCTTCCGGCACCACCCCGAAAAGGCCAAAAAAGCGTCAGGACCAGGGCAGCCTCGCTGGACACCGCTGGGGGCGGAGCGTAGGCTTTTTGCGAAAGGGGGAGGTCATGGCGCAGGCGCAGGTCCGGGTGCTGCCGGCTGCCAAGAACACCGTCATGGTGGTCGACGACCAGTCGACCGGGCGGGCGATTCTCGAGCAGGTGGTGCGCAGCCTCGACGAGCGGGTGAACGTCGAAGGGTTCGCGCGCCCGGTCGACGCCGTGGTGTGGGCTACGCGCAACGTGTCGGACCTGGTGCTGGTCGACTACATGATGCCCGACATGGACGGCATCGAGTTCGTCAAGCGGCTGCGCGCGCTGCCGGGCTACGAGCACGTGCCGATCGTGATGGTCACCGTGCACGACGACCGCAAGGTGCGCTACGCCGCCCTCGATGCCGGCATCACCGATTTCCTCACCAAGCCGGTCGACGCGCGCGAGTGCCTCGCCCGCTGCCGCAACCTGCTCACGCTGCGGCGCCAGCACCTCGTGCTCGAAGACCGCCGCCGCCTGCTCGAGCACATGGTCGAGGACGCGACGCGCGACGTGCGCGAGCGCGAGAAGGAGACGCTGCTGCGCCTCGCGCGCGCGGGCGAATTCCGCGACGAGGAGACCGGCTACCACCTGATCCGCATGTCGCGCTATTCGCGGCTGATCGCCAACGCGCTCGGCGTCGAGGCCGACGAGGCCGAGACCATCGAGCTCGCCGCGCCGCTGCACGACATCGGCAAGATCGGCATCCCGGACCAGATCCTGCTGAAGCCCGGGCGCCTCGATGCCGCTGAGTGGGAGGTGATGCGCCGCCACCCGGTCATCGGCCACGAGATCCTCAAGGGCAGCGCCTCGAAGTACGTGCGCATGGGCGCCCTCATCGCGCTCGGCCACCACGAAAAATACGACGGTTCGGGCTATCCGAACGGGCTCGTCGCCGACCACATTCCGCTGTGCGCCCGCATCGTGGCGGTGGCCGACGTCTACGACGCGCTCACCTCGGTGCGGCCCTACAAGAAGGCCTGGACCAGCGACCAGGCGTTCGACTACGTCCTCACCCAGGCCGGCAGACATTTCGATCCGCGCACGGTCGAAGCGTTCCGCGGCGTGAAGAAGCAGGTCCTGCAGGTGCAGAACGAATGGCGCGACCCGCAGCTCTCCTGACGACGCTGCTCGACCTGTTGCGGCGCTTGCGCGGCCGGCTGGCGGCGCGGCCCGATACCGAGCACGAGCAGGCCATCGTGCGGCTGATCGTCGGCACGGTGCTGTTCATCTATCTGCTGCCCGAGGCCTACAGCTCGAGCGGCGGCGGCTTCGACATCAGCCACAGCTACTGGGCCGTCATGCTGGTGTTCATGGTGTGCTCGGCGGCGATCCTCATGGATTGCCTGCGCACCAGCCAGATTTCGGTGAGCCGGCGCATCGTCGCCGCGACGCTCGATACGGCCACCGTCACGTTCTTCATGGCGCATACGGGCAGCTACGGGCTGCCCCTGTTCCTCGTCTACATCTGGGTGGCGCTCGGTCAGGGCTTCCGCTACGGCCCGGGATACCTGGTCATCTCGCTCGCGCTGAGCGTGGCCGGATTCGCCGCCGTGCTGGCGATCAGCGATTTCTGGCGCCAGTATGTCGGCGCGGGCATCGGCTTGATGATCGCCATGATCGTGCTGTCGATGTACGTGCGCTCGCTGGTGACCAAACTGTTCGACGCCCTGTCGCGCGCCGAAGCCGCCAACCAGGCCAAGCGCCGGTTCATCTCGGTGGTCAGCCATGAGATGCGCACGCCGCTCAATGCCATCATCGGCATGGCGGATCTGCTGCGCGACACGTCGCTCAACCGCGAGCAGGCCGACATGCTGCAGACGCTGCGCAGCTCCTCGCGCGTGATGCTGGGCCTGATCGAGGACGTGCTCGACTTCTCGAAGATCGAGGCCGGCAAGGTGGTGCTGGAAAAGGCCGACTTCGACCTGCACGCGCTCGTCAACAGCACCTGCCGCATCGTGAGCGCGCAGGCGGCGACGAAGGGCATCGACTTCGTCGTGTCCATCATGCCCGAGGTGCCGCCGCTCGTGCGCGGCGACCCGCACTATCTGCGCCAGGTGCTGATCAACCTGGTCAGCAATGCCGTCAAGTTCACGGAGCGCGGCAGCGTGACCGTGCACATCTCTGCGCAGGGTGAAACCGAAACCGACGTGCGCGTGAAGTTCTCGGTGCGCGACACCGGCGTCGGCATCCCGCCCGATGCGCAGAAGCGCATCTTCGAAAGCTTCACGCAGGCTGACGAGAGCACGACGCGCCGCTTCGGCGGCACCGGCCTCGGCACGACCATCGCCAAGCAGCTCGTCACCCTGATGGGCGGCCGCATCGGCCTGGAGAGCGCCGTCGGCCTGGGCAGCACCTTCTGGTTCGACGTGCAGCTCGCCAAGCAGCCGGAGCGGGCGGTCCTCGGCACGGGCGAGCTCGCCGACGCGCGCGTGCTCCTGATCGGCTTTCCCGCCACGGAACGCCAGCCGCTCGAGGCCGCGCTGGCAAGCTGGGGCGCCACGGCCGTGGTCGCGCAGGACATCGACGCGGCGGTGGCTCGCATCGTCGCGGAGATCAGCCGCGCAAAGCCCTACCACAGCGCGCTCATCTACGCGGCCGGCGAGGACCTGAAGAGCGCGCAGCGCTTTCGCCGCGCCGTGCCCGACCCCGCGCCGCCGGTGCTGCTCGCGGCGCCCCGCACGAGCGGCGTCGCTCGCTTCGCCGCGCTTTCGTCGGGCTTCGCCTCGGTGCTCGAGCTGCCGGTCGACAAGCGGCAGCTGTTCAACGTGCTGCATTCCGTCGCGGCCGGCGACAAGGTGCAGGAGGGTGTGGTCCGGCTGCGCGACTACGCGCAGCGCGGGACGGCCGCGCGCAAGCTGCGCGTCCTGGTGGCGGACGACACGCCCACCAACCGCGAAGTCATCGGCAAGATCCTCGAGCGCGGCGGCCATACCGTCACCGTCGTGAACGACGGCGACCAGGCGCTGGATGCGCTCGAGCGCTCGACGTACGACATCGTCATCCTCGACCGCAACATGCCCGGCATGGGCGGCATAGAAGCGCTGCAGGCCTTGCGACTCATGACGCGCGCCCGCGAGCGCCTGCCGGTGATCATGCTGTCCGCCGACGTCACGCCCGAGGCCAAGCGCGAAGCGCTGGAAGCGGGCGCCGACGAGTTCCTCGCCAAGCCCATCGAGGCGCTGCGCCTCCTCGATGCGGTGCGCACCCTGGGGAGCACGAAGCAGGAGCCGGCGGCGAAGCCCGAGGTTCCCGCTGCCACCGGCGCCGGCGGCGGCCCGGCGCAGGTGGTGAATGCGGAGACGCTGGCGCACCTCGAGGAGCTGGGCTCCTCGGTGGCCTTCATCGAGAAGTTGATCGGCGTCTTCCTGACGGACAGCGCGGCGCTGTTCGGGCGCATCGAGCAGGCCCTCGCGGCGCGCAATTACCACGAATTCAGATCGCTCCTCCATGCCATGAAGGGTTCTTCGGCGAGCCTCGGTACCGATCGCCTGACGCGCCTTTGCGACCAGTTCGGCGCCCTCTCCGATGCCCAGGTGCGTCTGCAGACCCCCGCTCTGCTGCGCAACCTGAGCGACGAGCTGGCGGCGGTGCGTGGCCACCTCGAGAGCTACCTGCGCGAGCGACGAAAGTCCGCCGGTAGGTGAACCGCCCGGAAAGGCCACCACTGAGTCAGACCGTGGCGGTAAGGTTTCGCGCGCTCGACGGCTACGAGCTTGGGGGGCTGCTCTACGAGCCGCGCGGCGGGCCGGCTCCCAGGCAGGTGGCGGTGCTGCATCCGGGCGCGGCCATCGCGCAGTCGCGCTACCGGCACTTCGCCCGCTTCGTGTCCGACGCCGGCATCCCGGTGTTCACCTACGACTACCGCGGCATCGGCGCTTCGCGCCCTGCTTCGCTGCGCGGTTTTCGCGCCACGATGGAGGACTGGGCCGAATACGATTGCGCCGCCGCGATTGGATGGCTGCGCGAGCGCTTCCGCACCAGCGAGATCGCGGGTATCGCGCACTCGATAAGCACGTTGCTGCAGGGCGGTGCCCATAACGCCGCGGAGCAGGCGCAGGTATTGATGGTTGCGCCGCACACCGGTTATTTCGCCGATTACCTGCCCGCCTACCGCCCGGCGATGACGGTCATGTGGCATGCGGTGATGCCGCTCATTACGCGGCTGGTCGGCTATTTCCCGGCCCGGCGCCTGGGCCTTGGAGACGACATTCCGCGCGAAATTGCCCTGCAGTGGGCCAGCCGGCGCTCGCCGGACCTGCGCCCGAGGCCGGGGGAGACGGCCTGCGGGCGCCGATCACGGCTGCTGGATCACTGCGCCGGGCTCGGGTACCGGGTGCAGGTGATCCTGGCGACGGATGACGCGTTCGCGACGACGGCGAGCGCGGCACGCGTGCTTTCCTACTTTCCGGGCGCGCGGATCGTACAGCAGCAGGTCTTCACGCCTGCCGATGCCGAGGGGCGACGCCTGGGACATTTCGGCTTGTTCCGCCGCATGTCCGGCGCGACGCTCTGGCCGCGCGTGCTGGCCATGCTCGGCCCCTAGCCGGCGAGGGCCACGCCCTCGACCACCTGCGCCGCGCTGACGACGTCTTCGCTGCCTGGCGCCTGGCTGAGACGCCGCTGCTGCGCTCGCACAAGGTGGCCGATCATCTTGAGGTCGCGCTCCTGCAGTCGCAGCGCGGCATCGACCCAGGCTTCCGCCACGGCGTCGAGCTCTTCGCGGGTGATCGGATTGACGATCTGGCGCGCGCGCATGACCGCCTGCAGGCCATTGCGCCGTTTCCAGTTCTTCGCGATCCACTCGCGCACGGCGGACTCGCCCTGGCCGTCTTCGGCGACGACATCGACGATGCCCATTTCATGCAGCTTGGCGGCATCGAGCATGCGTCCCGAGAGGATCAGGTCTTCGGCGGCGCGCATGCCGATCCGGCGGGAGAGCAGGCTGTACGCGCCCATGCCCGGGAACAGGTTGAACAGGATTTCGGGCAGGCCCATCACCGCGCTTTTCTCCGCGACGATGATGTCGGACGACAGGGCGCATTCGAACCCGCCGCCGAGCGCATCGCCCTGCACCAGCGAAATCGTCACCAGCGCGGGCGAATAGTAGTTGTGGATGCGGCCGTGCATGTTGTCGATGCACAGCCGCGCATACGCGGACAGCGCCTCGCGATCGCCGGTCTTGATCAGCATGGAAAACAGCGCCAGATCGCCGCCGAGGTTGAACACCCCGGGCGTGCGCGAGGCGCAGACGTAGAAGTGCACCGGGTTCAGCTCGCCGTGGATCTCCACCTTGCCGCGGTGCACGCCGAGCATGCTGTCGTGCATGCGGATGTCGCGCAGCAGGGCAGGGCTGAAGCAGGGCGTGCCGCGCGGGTTGAAGTAGCCCCAGATGGTGCTGGTGGCGGGCTCGTACTGCGTTTCGTACTGCCCGTTGCTGCTGCCATACGGAATGCGCAGACCCAACGCGTCGTTCATGTTGCTCATTGCCGTTCTCCCCGATAGTAGTGCCCCCCGGGACGGGGGCTCAGTCGTCTAGGCCGCGGCAGGGGTGAAGCCCTACCGCGGCCTCCCGTGACCGATTTAACGCTGTCACCCCTTAGGGGGCAATCAGGATCTCCCTGAGGGCTGCCTTGTTGGCCCATGGGACATCGGTTAAATTCAGCCGCGAGGGGGGCGCATGTACGCGATCGTCTATAAGTCCGACGGGTTCCCGATCTGCCGGCAGGTCCCGGGCGTGAGCCCCGACCCGGTGGTCACGTGGAACACGGAAGCCGCCGCCAAAGCCTTCATCTCCTCGAAGGGCGGCGACGCCGAGTTCCAGCCGGTGCAGATCACCGACGAGGCGATGGACAAACTGGCAAAAGCGCTCGGCTGCCCGGTCGAGCAGATGACGTTCGAACCCTACCCCGGGTAGTCAGAACTCTACGTTGTCGATCAGGCGGGTCGCGCCGAGCCGCGCCGCCCCGAGGACGACGCGATCCTTGCTTCCAGGCTGCGGCGGCGCAAGATCGCCGCGCTGCCGCACTTCCACGTAATCCGGCTGCCAGCCGGCGGCCGCCAGCTCGCGCACCGCTTCGGCCGACGGCCGGCCACGCGCCACTTCGCCCAGCAGGCGGTAGAGGCGCGGCGCCTCGGCGCGTTCCGCGGCCGACAGGTACTGGTTGCGCGAGCTCATCGCCAGGCCGTCGGGCTCGCGCCGGGTCTCGCCGGCGAGCACCTCGATCGGCAGGGCGAGCTGGCGCACCATGCCGCGCACGATGACCAGCTGCTGGTAGTCCTTCTTGCCGAACACGGCCGCGGCCGGCTGCACGCAGTTGAAGAGCTTGAGGACGACGGTCGTCACGCCGTCGAAGAAGCCGGGACGGAAGCGGCCCTCCAGCTCGGCCGCGAGCGGCGGCGGGCGCAGCAGGTAGGTCTGCGGCTCCGGATAGAGGACGCGCTCGTCCGGCGCGAAAAGGACCTGCACGCCTTCGGCCTCGAGCATCGTGCAATCGCGCTCGAAGGTGCGCGGGTAGCGGTCGAAATCCTCGCCCGGCAGGAACTGCAGCCGGTTGACGAAGATGCTCACCGCCACGGTCGGCGCTGCGCGGCGTGCGAGGCGCACCAGCGACAGATGGCCCTCGTGCAGGCTGCCCATCGTCGGCACGAACGCCACCGGCCCCGCGTCCGCCAGCACGCGGCGCAGCCGGTCGATGTCGCGCAGCACCTGCATCAGGCGAGGTTGAAGAACTCGCGGCGGCTGCGCATGCCGCGCACCCGCGACACCAGCAGCTCGAAATCGGCGTCGCGCTCGACGAAGTTCAGGTTGTCGGAGTTCACGATGAGCAGCGGCGCGGCGTCGTAATGGTAGAAGAACCGCGCATAGCTCTCGGCGAGGAGCGCCAGGTACTCCTCGCTCACCGGCCGCTCGTAGCCCTTGGCGCGGCGGCGCACGCGCTCGATCAGCGTCGCCGGCTGCGCCTGGAGGTAGACGACCAGGTCGGGCGTCGGCGAGCGCGGCCGCAGCGCGTCGTAGATCTTCTGGTACAGGGCGAGCTCGTCGGCCGACAGCGTGAGGCGCGCGAACAGCGGATCCTTGTCGAGCAGGAAATCGCCGACCGCCGGCCGGCCGAAC
>DASSPL010000320.1:0-3819 GCA_035699685.1 Burkholderiales bacterium
CCGGCTTGCGGATGGAGGCGCGCGCCGACGACGGCGTGATCGAGGCCGTCCGCGGCGAGGGCCCGGGCTATATTTGCGCCGTGCAATGGCATCCTGAGTTCCACGGCGGGCGCGCGGGCTTCCTCGACGGCGGGCCGCTGCTGGACGAATTCCTGCGGGCCGCGCGCGCTTGAAGCTTTTCCTGGCCGCGATCGTCGCCGGCGCCGCGGCCATCGCCTTCGGCGTGCCGGTCGACTTCGTGCTCTTCGCGCTCACGCTTGCCGGCGTCGCGCTCTTCCACCATCACACGCTGCAGGTGGCGCTGATCGGCCTCGCCGTCATCACGCTGTACAAGCTCGGCTTCACCGGCTTCAAGACCGGCCCCGGCTTCGCCGGGCTGGGGCAGCACATCCTGCACGAGTGGGTCATCCTCGCCAACCTGCTCGGCCTGCTGCTCGGTTTCGCGCTGCTCTCCAAGCACTTCGAGGACAGCCGGGTGCCCGAGGAGCTGCCCCGCATCCTGCCCGACAGCTGGTGGGGGGCGTTCTGGCTGCTGGCGATCGTGTTCGTGCTGTCCTCCTTCCTCGACAACATCGCCGCGGCGCTGATCGGAGGCGCCATGGCGCGCGTGGTGTTCCGCGGCAGGGTGCACATCGGCTATCTCGCGGCGATCGTCGCCGCGTCGAACGCCGGCGGCTCGGGCAGCGTGGTCGGCGACACCACGACGACGATGATGTGGATCGGAGGCGTCGATCCACTCGACGTGGTGCACGCCTACGCCGCCGCGGTGGTGGCGCTCGTCGTCAGCGGGCTGGTCGCGGCGCGGCAGCAGCACGCGCATGCCCCGATCACGCGCGACGCGCCGGCCGGGGTGCGCGTCGACTGGGCGCGCGTCGGCATCGTGTTCTTCATCCTGATCAGCGCGATCCTGGCCAACGTGGTCGCCAACCTGAAATTTCCGGCCGTGCTCGACCAGTTCCCGGTCATCGGCGCGGCGGTCTGGGTCGCGATCCTCGCCGCAGCGCCGATCCGCAGGCCCGACTGGAGCCTGCTGCCGGGTGCCTTGAAGGGATCGACTTTCCTCCTCGCGCTGGTGATGTGCGCCTCGCTGATGCCGGTGGAGAAGCTGCCGCCGGCCTCGTGGCAGACCGCGTTCGGGCTCGGCTTCATCTCTGCCGTGTTCGACAACATCCCCCTCACGGCGCTCGCCCTCAAGCAGGGCGGCTACGACTGGGGCGTGCTCGCCTACACCGTCGGCTATGGCGGCTCGATGATCTGGTTCGGTTCCTCGGCCGGCGTCGCCATCTCCAACATGTACCCCGAAGCGCGCTCGGTCGGACGCTGGATCAGGCATGGCTGGCATGTCGCGGTGGCGTACGTGCTTGGCTTCTTCGTCATGCTTGCCCTCGTCGGCTGGCACCCCCACGACCCCCTCAAAGCCAAGCCCGCCACCGGGCCCGAAACACCTCGCGCGGCTGCTTATTCCACATCGTGAGATCGCCTTGCCGCTCTCGGAAAGCGGAGAGTAGAATCGTCGCGCCTTGCATCACCCGTCATAGCAGGCCGGACCTGCGCATAAATCGAACGCCAGAGAGAGGAGACGAACACCCATGAGCACTCAGCAACCGCAGACCAAGCCGTCACGCCGCAGGTTCCTCACTGGCGCAGCGGCCGCCGCCACCGGCGCCGCGACGCTCGGCTTCCCCGCCATCGTCAAGGCGCAGGGCCCGATCTCGATGCGCTGGCAGAGCACCTGGCCGGCGAAGGACATCTTCCACGAGTACGCGAACGACTTCGCGAAGAAGGTGAACGACATGACCGGGGGCGACCTGCGCATCGAGGTGCTGCCGGCCGGCGCGGTGGTGCCGGCCTTCGGCCTGCTCGACGCCGTCACCAAGGGCACGCTCGACGGCGGCCACGGCGTGCTCGTGTACCACTACGGCAAGCAGAACGCCCTCGCCCTGTGGGGCTCGGGCCCGGCCTTCGGCATGGACGCGAACCAGCTGCTCGCCTGGCACAAGTACGGCGGCGGCAAGGACCTGCTCAACAAGCTCTACGCCTCGATCGGCGCGAATGTCGTCTCGTTCCCCTATGGGCCGATGCCGACGCAGCCGCTCGGCTGGTTCAAGAAGCCGGTGCAGAAGGTCGAGGACATGAAGGGCCTCAAGTTCCGCACCGTCGGCGTGTCGATTGACGTGTTCACCGGCATGGGGCTCGCGGTCAACGCGCTGCCCGGCGGCGAGATCGTGCCGGCGATGGACCGCGGCCTGCTCGACGCGGCGGAATTCAACAACGCCACCAGCGACCGCATCCTCGGCTTCCCCGACGTCTCCAAGGTGATGATGCTGCAGAGCTATCACCAGAACGCCGAGCAGTTCGAGATCATGTTCAACAAGGCCAAGTTCGACGCGCTGCCGGCGCGCATGAAGGCGATCATCGAGAACGCGGTGGAAGCCGCCTCGGCCGACATGTCGTGGAAGGCGATCGACCGCTACTCGAAGGACCACGTCGAGCTGCAGCAGAAGGACAAGGTGCGCATGTACATCACGCCCGCCTCGATCCTGCAGCGCCAGCTCGAGACCTACGACGCCGCCGCGGCCAAGCGCAAGGACAACGCGATGTGGGTCGAGATCGAGAAATCGCAGCGCGATTTCGCCGCCCGCGCGGTGCGCTGGGACCTCGACACCAACGTCAACCGCCGCATGGCGTACAACCACTACTTCGGCAAGCCCGCCGGCAAGCCGGCGCCGAAGAAGGCCTGATCATCAGAGCGACCTGACAGCCATCCGGCGCGAGCCGGGTGGCTGTTTTGTTTTGCGATGCAGAAAACCTTACTGTTCGTTGACAAGGTCAGCACCTTCGTGGGCCACGCCTTCTCGTGGCTCATCGTCGCGCTGACGCTTCAGGTGTCGTGGGAGGTGTTCTCGCGCTACGCGCTGGACAACCCGCACTCGTGGGCGTTCGACGTGATGATCATGTTCTACGGCACCCTCTTCATGATGGCCGGCGCCTATACCCTGGCGAAGAACGGCCATGTGCGCGGCGACGTGCTCTACGGCTTTTTCGAGCCGCGCACGCAGGCGACCATCGACCTGATCCTGTACATCGTCTTTTTCATTCCCGGGGTCATCGCGCTGACCTACGCCGGGTATTACTACGCCGAGGACTCCTGGCGGATCAACGAGCACTCGAACGTGACGGCCGAGGGTCCGCCGGTCTATCCCTTCAAGACGGTGATCCCGGTCGCCGGCGCCTTCCTGCTGGTGCAGGGCATCGTCGAGATCATCCGCTGCCTCATCTGCCTCAAGCAGGGCTACTGGCCGTCGCGCGAGGCGGACGTCGAGGAGGTCGACGTCGACAAGCTGAAGGAGATGGTGCACGTCAAGGACGAGGACATCCGCAACATTCCGCCAGCCCGGGAGACGCGGTGAAGATCCGCAGGGAGATGCTGTTCGGCTTCGGGGTCATGTCGCTGATCGTGATCCCCGTGCTCATCTTCACGCCCTGGTCGAACCTGATGGACGCGCATCTCACGCGCGACGATCTCGGCGTGCTGGGGCTGCTGATGCTGGCGCTGGTGGTGGTGGCGATCATGCTCGGCTTCCCGACCGCCTTCACGCTGATGGGAATGGGCGTGTTCTTCGGCTGGCTCGCCTACCGCAGCGTGAATCCCGAGATCGCGACGCGGCAGATCCTCGACCTGATGGTGCAGCGCGCCTATTCGGTGATGTCGAACGACGTGCTGATCGCGGTGCCGCTGTTCGTCTTCATGGGCTACCTGGTCGAGCGAGCGGCCCTGATCGACCGCCTGTTCAAGAGCCTGCACCTCGCGCTGTCGCG
>DASSPL010000321.1:0-16698 GCA_035699685.1 Burkholderiales bacterium
GGCGATGCGGTCGACCGCGGGGCCGGACAGGACGGCGTGCGTGCAGTAGGCGACGACCTTCTTGGCGCCCTCTTCCTTCAGCACCTGCGCCGCCTTCACCAGCGTGCCGGCGGTGTCGACCATGTCGTCCATGATCACGCACGTGCGGCCCTTGACCTCGCCGATGACGTTCATCACTTCGCTGACATTGGCCTTCGGGCGGCGCTTGTCGATGATGGCGAGGTCGGACTCGAGCCGCTTGGCCAGCGCCCGCGCCCGCACCACGCCGCCGACGTCGGGAGACACGACGATCAGGTTGTCGTAGCGCTGCTTCCACACGTCGCCCAGCAGCACCGGCGCGGCATAGATGTTGTCGACCGGCACGTCGAAGAAGCCCTGGATCTGGTCGGCGTGCAGGTCCATCGTCAGGAGGCGGGCGACGCCGACCGAGGTCAGCATGTTGGCCACCACCTTGGCGCTGATCGCGACACGCGCGGAGCGCGGGCGCCGGTCCTGGCGCGCATAGCCGAAGAACGGGATCGCCGCCGTGACGCGCGCCGCCGACGAGCGCTTCAGCGCGTCGATCATCACCAGCATTTCCATCAGGTTGTCGTTGGTCGGCGCGCAGGTCGACTGCAGGACGAAGACGTCCTTGCCGCGCACGTTCTCGAGCAGCTCGACCATCACCTCGCCGTCGGAGAACTTGCCGACGATGGCGCGGCCCAGCGACAGATTCAGATGCTTGGCCACTTCCTGCGCGAGGCGCGGGTTGGCATTGCCGGTGAACACCATCAGGCGTTCGAGCGCGGCGCTGTTCATCCCGGCGTGGTTCATGGCGGTCATGAGAAATGGCTGGGGAGGAAGGATTCGAACCCTCGTATGGCGGAATCAAAATCCGCTGCCTTAACCAGCTTGGCGACTCCCCAGTTGTTCATTCATTCGGCACATTTGTAGAGCGGGTGCCGGTCGAGCCCCCGCGCCACGAATCCGTTCATTCCCGCCGGCAGCGCGGCGTGGACCGCGGCCGCTTCCTTTTGCGTTGCGAACTCGGCGAAAAGACACGCTCCGGAGCCCGTCATGCGCGCCTGCGGGCTCCGACTACGGAGCCATGCGAGCTGCGCCGCCACCTCGGGGTAGCGCGCGGTGACGACCGCTTCGAGATCGTTCGCTCCCTGCCCCGGGAAAAAGGGCGGTATTTTGAGTCGTTTGGACGACCCTGTCAACGCAAAAGAGAAAATTTCCTTCGTGGAAACCGTAACTTGCGGCGTCAGCACGAGGTACCAGGCGCGCGGCAGCTCGAGCGGCGCAAGCCGCTCGCCGATGCCCTCGCCCACCGCGCTTTGACCGAAGACAAAGAACGCCACGTCGGCGCCCAGCCGCGGCGCGAGCGCAAGCAGATCCGCACGCGCCAGTCGCAAATCCCAGAGGCTGTTCAACGCGAGGAGCACGGTGGCGGCGTCGGACGAGCCGCCGCCGAGCCCGCCGCCGACCGGGAGGGTCTTCTCCAGCTCGATGTCGGCGCCGAGGCGGCAGCTGGTTTGCGTCTTGAGCAGGCGCGCGGCGCGCATGCAGAGGTTGTCGTCGGCGAACGGGCCCCGGAAAACCAGCTCGCCGTCCTTGCGCTTGCCGATGCGCACGGTGTCCGCGCGATCGATCAGGCGGAATACGGTCTGCAGCTCGTGGTAGCCGTCGGCGCGCTTGCCGAGCACGTGGAGGAAGAGGTTCAGCTTCCCTGGCGCGGGAAACGGCTTCAACGCCACTGGGAGATCGCGAAGCGCAGCTCGATGCCCTGGTAGTTGAGCCGCATCAGCGTGGGCCGGCCCCTATCGTCGCGGCCCTGGTATTCGATCTTCCAGCCGCGCGCCTCGAGCGCCGGCGACGGCCGGCCCTGCACCCAGTCGGCCAGTCCTTCGAGCGGCAGGCGGAAGCCGAGCACGCGCTCGGTCAGCGACTCGCTGTCGGGGGCGCGGAATTCCTTGCCTTCGGCGGTGGTGAGGTGCACGGCGTCGCCCTCACGCACGATGCGCGCGACGCCCTGGCCAAGGGGCGTGGTGATCAGCATCTCGTCGCCGTTTCCGGCGTGGCGCCATTGCACGTTGCCGGTGAAGGCTTCGGACCCGTAGCGCGCGGCGATGCGCCCGAGCAGGTCGAACTCGACCTGCTCCGGCGCTTTCAATTCCCTTTGTGCGCACGCCGCGACGATGAGGAGAACCGCGGCCCAGACGAGGCGCTTCACTTGCGCAGGCGCTTGATCGTCTTGAGGAGCGTTTCGTTTTCCGGCGCGGTCTTCAGGGCTTCCTGCCAGATGCGGTTCGCCTCGGCACGCTCGCCGAGCATCCACAGCACCTCGCCGAGATGCGCGCCGATTTCCGCGTCGGGGCGGCCGTTGTAGGCGCGCTGCAGCGTCTCGCGCGCCGCCTTGAGATCGCCCTCGCGGTACTGCACCCAGCCGAGGCTGTCGATGATGAAGTAGTCCTCGGGCGAGAGCTCGAGCGCCTTCTCGATCAGCTTGCGCGCCTCCGGCAGCCGCGTGTTGCGCTCGGCGAACGAGTAGCCGAGCGCGTTGTACGCGTGCGCATGCTCCGGGCGCACCTGGATCAGCTTGCGCAACTGGGTCTCGAGGACGTCGAACTTCTCCAGCTTCTCGGCGGTGAGCGCGTAGTCGTACAGCAGGTCCGGCTGGTCGGGCTGCGACTGCAGCGCCTTGCCCAGGAGGTCGAACGCCTCCTGGTGGCGGGTGGCATCGCGGAGCAGCTGCGCTTCCGTCACCAGCAGCTGGGCTTCCTGCCCCGGGTTGTCTTCGCTTACGCGGCGCAGGTAAGCCCGCGCATCGTCTAGCCTGCCCTGCTTCGCCATCGCGTTGGCGGTGCGCATACGGGCCGGCAGCGCGTGCTCGCCTTCCTGGATCTCCTCGTACCACTGGATGGCGCGCGGCCACTGCTTCTGCTCCTCGGCGATCTGGCCGAGGAAGTAGCGCGCGCCGTCGGGGTCGCGGTAGTCGGGGCTGTCGACCAGGCGCTTCATGCTCGCCTCGGCGACCGCGTAGTCCTTGAGCTGCAGCGCGGTCACGCCGACCATGTAGATCAGTTGCGTGTCGCGCGGGTCGCCGGCGAGCAGGGTCTCGAACTGCTTGCGCGCCTCGGCCACGCGCTTGTCGAGGATGAGCGCGCGCGCATAGTTGAGACGGCCTTCGCGCGACGCCGGATTCTTCTCGACGAACTGGCCGAGGCGCTTCGCCGCGTCGGTGGTCGAGCGTTTCTGCAGCACCTGCGCCTCGAGCACCACGGGCGCCTCCCACTCGGGGCGCATCTCGGCGGCGCGCCTGGCGGAGGCGAGCGCGGCCTTGTCGTCGCTCGCCAGGGCCGCAGCCTGCGCGACGGCGAAGTGCGACTCGGCCAGGTTCGGATGCTTCGCCGCGAGGTTCCTCACGACGCGCGCATTCGCGGCGCGGTCGCTATTGCCGGCGAGCAGCCGGTTGAGCTGCAGGAACGCGCGCTCGACGCTCACGCCGGGCGTGGCGAGGAGCTTGTCGAGGTAGGGCTCGGCTTCGTTGACCTTCTTCGCCGCGACATGCAGCGTGGCCAGCTCGACCAGCACCTTGGGCGAGCCCGGCTCGATCTCGAGCCACGTGCGCGCGGCCTGGATGGCGAGGTCCAGCAGCTTGCCCTGCGACGCGACCTGGACCGCGCGCTCGGCGATGCGCGGGTCGCGCGTGCGGCGCGCGAGGTCGTTGTAGGTCCTCGCGGCCAGCGCATGCTCGCCGCGCTGGAGCGCGATCTCGCCGAGCATGATCTCGTAGAGCGGCGCCGCCTCGCTCAGCTGCTTGTCGGGCTGGGCGAGCGCGGCGGCCGGAAAACCGAGGGCGGCGACTGCCAGGAAAAGCAGGCGGGTCAGCATCTGGAGTTCGACCGATGTTAGGTATATTTGGTGCCCCGCACAAGCAACTATCGAATGCCGGAGCTCCCCGAAGTCGAGGTCACGCGAAGGGGCCTTGCGCCCCACCTGAGAGGAAAAGTGATCTCGGCGGTCGAGGTGCGCGAGCCGCGCCTGCGCTGGCCGGTGCCGCAGGCCGTGCGCCAGCTTGCCGGCCGCACCGTGCGCGCGGTGCGCCGGCGCGGCAAATACCTGCTCGTCGACTGCGGCGACGGCCACCTGATCCTGCACCTCGGCATGTCGGGCAGCCTGCGCATGCTGCCGCCCGGCACGCCGGCGGAAAAGCACGACCATTTCGACCTGGTGCTCGGCGACCGCATGCTCAGGCTGCGCGACCCGCGCCGCTTCGGCGCCGTGCTCTGGACGAGCGAGGCGGTCGAAGCGCATCCGCTCATCGCCCACCTCGGCCTCGAGCCGCTGTCGCGGGCGCTGCATCCGGCACGATTGCACGCCCTCACGCGTGGACACCGCGCGGCGATCAAGCTGTTCCTTATGGATGGCCGCCGCATCGTCGGCGTCGGCAACATCTACGCAGCCGAGAGCCTGTTTCGCGCCGGCATCGATCCGCGCACGCCGGCCGGGCGCCTGTCGCTCGAGCGCTGCGCGCGCCTTTCCAAGGCGATCAAGGACGCGCTCAAGGCGGCCATCCGCGCGGGCGGCTCGACGCTGCGCGATTTCGTCGGCGCGGAGGGCGACGCCGGCTACATGCAGAACCGCTTCTGGGTGTACGACCGCGCGGGCAAGCCTTGCCGTCGCTGCCGCACGCCGGTCCGGCGCATCGTGCAGGGGCAGCGCTCGACGTTCTTCTGCCCGCGCTGCCAGAGGTAGCTACTTCTTCTGCTTGAAGCGCTTGACCACGCTCGGGTGGACGAACTTCGACACGTCGCCGCCGAGCGTCGCGATCTCGCGCACCAGCGTGGCGGAGATGAACATGTGCTCTGCGGAAGGCGTGAGGAAGACGGTCTCGAGGTCCGGATAGAGATCGCGGTTCATTCCCGCGAGCTGGAATTCGTATTCGAAGTCCGAGACCGCGCGCAGGCCGCGCAGAACGACGCGCGCGCCCTGCTTGCGCACGAAATCGGTGAGCAGTCCCTCGAAGCCCACGATCTGCACGTTCTTCACGTCGGCGAGGACCTCGCGCGCGATCGCGATGCGTTCGTCCAGGGTGAAGGAGGTGCGCTTTGCGCGGCTCTCGGCGATGCCGAGGATCAGCGAGTCGAACAGGCGGCTCGCGCGGCGCACGAGGTCCTCGTGGCCGCGCGTCAGCGGATCAAACGTCCCGGGGTAGACCGCCTTGATCATCGCCTCTCCACTCGAAGAGTTGGTAGCTCACCTGCCCTGCCCGCTGCCGCTTGCGCTCGGTCCAGGGCGAATCGAGGACCACAGGCTCGGCGGATTCGACGTACACGCGCGCCCCGCTCGCGAGCCGCGGCTCGAGCTTGCCGAACACCGCGGGCAGCGCATTCTGCCTGAAGGGCGGATCGAGGAAAACCACGTCGAATCTCCCGCTTCTGCCGAGGAACTCGAGGGCGTCGAGCAGCACCGGCTCGACGTTGGCGGCGCCCAGCGTCTCCTTGGTCTTCACGAGCTCGGAGTACGCGGCGCGGTCGCTCTCGACCATCACCACCCGCCTCGCACCGCGCGAGGCGGCCTCGAAACCGAGCGCGCCGCTGCCGGCGAAGAGATCCAGGCAGTCGAGCCCGTCGAGCCATTGCCCGAGCCAGTTGAACAGCGTCTCGCGCACGCGGTCGGGCGTCGGGCGCAATCCGGGGCGCGAGGCGACCTTGATGCGACGGCCGCGGTGCGCGCCCGCAATGATGCGCACAACTCCTTTAGAATGCACCGACCCATGGTAGCGACTTCCTGGGCCGCGCGCCTCAAGGCTGGACTCGCGCGCACGCGCGAGGTTCTGAATACCCCGGTCTCCGAGCTCTTCGTCCGCCGACGCGTCGACGAGGCGCTTTTCGAGGAGCTGGAGACGGCGCTTCTGCAGGCCGACTGCGGCGTGCCGGCGACGCAGTGGATCCTCGAGCGGCTGCGAGAGAAGGCGCGCAAAGACCGCATCGAGGACGGCGACGCGCTCAAGCGGGCGCTGACAGACACCATCACCGAGCTTTTGCTTCCCTTGCAGAAGACCCTGGATGTCGGACGGGCGAAACCGTGCGTCGTCATGATCGCCGGCGTGAACGGGTCGGGAAAGACCACCTCGATCGGCAAGCTCGCCAAATGGCTGCAGTCGCAGGGGCGCAGCGTCGTGCTCGCAGCGGGCGACACCTTCCGCGCCGCCGCGCGCGAGCAGCTCGTCGCCTGGGGCGAGCGCAACGGCGTGGCCGTCGTATCGCAGACCACCGGCGACCCCGGCGCCGTGGTGTTCGACGCGCTCGGCGCCGCGCGCGCCCGCTCGGTGGACGTGGTGATCGCCGACACGGCGGGGCGCCTGCCGACCCAGCTGCATCTCATGGAGGAGATCCGCAAGGTGAAGCGCGTCGCCGCCAAGGCGCAGGCCGGCGCGCCGCACGAAGTGCTGCTCGTTCTGGATGCCAATACCGGGCAGAACGCGCTCGCGCAGGTGCGCGCTTTCGACGACGCGCTCGGGCTCACCGGGCTGGTGCTCACCAAGCTCGACGGCACCGCCAAAGGCGGCGTGGTCTGCGCCATCGCGCGCGAGCGGCCGGTGCCGCTGCTTTTCGTCGGCGTCGGAGAAGGCATCGACGATCTGCGGCCCTTCGTCGCGCGCGAGTTCGCCGAGGCGCTGGTTGGTTAGCTTTTCCGCCGTCGCCAAGCGTTATCCCGGCGGCGAGGAGGCGCTGAAGAACGTGACGTTCTCGGTCGAGCCGGGCGAGCTGGTGTTCATCACCGGCCGCTCCGGCGCCGGCAAGTCGACCCTGCTCAAGCTGATTCCCGCGATCGAGCGGCCGAGCTCGGGCTCGGTGGTGGTGAACGGGCAGAACGTCGGCGCGCTGAAGCGCTCCGCGATCCCGTATCTGCGGCGCAACGTCGGCCTCGTCTTCCAGGACCAGAAGCTCCTGTACGACCGCAGCGTCTATGACAACGTGATGCTGCCGCTCGCCTTCTCGTCGCATCCGCCGCGAGAGGCGGCGCGGCGCGTGCGCGCCGCGCTCGACAAGGTCGGGCTGCTCGCCCGCGAGAAGGCGAACCCGATCCAGCTCTCCGGTGGAGAGCAGCAGCGCGTCGCCATCGCGCGCGCGGTCGTGAACCGGCCGTCGATCCTGCTCGCGGACGAGCCCACCGCGAACCTCGACGGCGAGTCGGCGCGCCGCATCCTCGACATCTTCGTCGAGTTCAACCAGGTCGGCGTCACGCTGCTCATCGCCACGCACGACCTCGCGCTCGTCACGCAGTACGGCAAGCGCGTGCTGCACGTCGAGGCGGGCCGGGTGCAATGACCGCCTGGCTGCGCCAGCACCGCCAGGCATTTGCGCGGGCGCTCGGCCGGCTCGGCCCCCTGAACATCCTCGTGATCGGCGTCGCGCTGGCGCTGCCGGTCGGCGGCTACGCGCTGCTCGAGAGCCTGCGCGCCATCGCCGGCCGCCTGACGCTCGAGCCGCAGATCTCGGTGTTCCTCGATGCCAAGCGCGCAGACCGCGACTCGCTCGGCGCCAGGCTGCGGAGCGATCCCCGCGTGTCGCGCGTCCGGTTCGTGCCGCGCGAGCAGGCGCTGAAGGAGCTCGCCGGCGTACAGGGCATGTCCGAGCTCATCGCCGCGCTCGGCCGCAACCCGCTGCCGGACGCTTTCGTCGTCACGGCGCGCGACGACGGGATGGAGGGCCTGGCCGCCGAGCTCGCCAGGCTCCCCGGGGTGGCGCACGTGCAGGCCGACTCGCTCTGGGCGCGACGGCTCGCTGGCCTGGCGCGCGTCGGCCGGCTGGGCTTGTGGCTCCTGGCCGGGCTGCTGGGGGCGGCGCTGGTGGCGGTGACGTTCAACACCATCCGGCTGCAGATCCTCACCCAGCGGCAGGAAATCGAGGTCTCCAAGCTCCTTGGGGCCACCGATTCCTTCATCGGCCGCCCGTTCTACTACGCCGGCCTGCTGCAGGGATTGACGGGCGGCGCGGTGGCCCTGCTCATCGTCGCGGCATCGCTCGGCCTGTTGAACCGCGAGGTGGGTCCGCTTGCCCAATCGTACGGGTCGGACTTCCGCCTCGCGTTCCTGTCCATGGCGGATGCGCTGGCGGTGCTCGGCTTCGCGGGCCTGCTGGGCTGGCTCGGAGCGCACCTCTCGGTCCAGCGCCACCTGCGCGCCGTGGAGCCGACTTGAGTTAGTGCTTGCTCTCACTACCTACGCAGGCGCGGAACGATATCGGGCATTAGCACTCTAATATTCCGAGTGCTAAACTTGCCGCTCCAAGGAGGAATGCGAATGACCCTGCAAGCTGCGATGCCCCTGGCCGTCTCGGCGCCGATGCCGATGCCGTCGGGCAGCCTCGACGCTTACATCCAGACGGTCAACCGGTTTCCGCTGCTGAGCGTGGAGGAGGAGCAGAGCCTCGCGCGCCGCTTCCGGGACAACGGTGACCTGGAAGCCGCGCGGCAGCTGGTGCTGTCCCACCTGCGGCTCGTCGTCTCGCTGGCGCGCGGCTACCTCGGCTACGGGCTTCCCCATGCCGACCTGATCCAGGAAGGCAACATCGGCCTGATGAAGGCGGTGAAGCGCTTCGACCCCGAGCGCGGCGTGCGCCTGGTCTCCTTCGCCATCCACTGGATCAAGGCCGAGATCCACGAGTACATCCTGCGCAACTGGCGGCTGGTGAAGCTCGCCACCACCAAGGCGCAGCGCAAGCTCTTCTTCAACCTGCGCTCGATGAAGCAGGGCGTCGCGACGCTCAGCACCGCCGACGTCGCGCGTGTCGCCCAGGAGCTCAAGGTCAAGCCCGAGGAAGTCGTCGAGATGGAGACGCGTCTCTCCGGGCAGGAACTCGCGTTCGAGGGCGATCGGGACGACGACGAGGCTTACGCGCCCGTGCAGTACCTCGCCGACGAGGCTGCCGAGCCTTATCGCGTGCTCGAGGCCGAGGAAAGCGAGCGCGTGCGCACCGAGGGCCTGCAGAAGGCGCTCGCCACGCTCGACCCGCGCAGCCGCCGCATCGTGGAGGCTCGCTGGCTGCGGGAAAAGGACGCGGCGACGCTGCACGACCTGGCCGCCGAGTTCAAGGTGTCGGCCGAGCGCATCCGCCAGATCGAGGCCAAGGCGCTCGACAAGATGCGCAAGCTCCTGCCGGCCCCCTCCGCCTGACGGGCGGCCGCCCGCGCCGGCGGCCTTCCCTCTAGACTCCCGGGGTGAAATCGGCCCTCCTGCGGCTCTTCGCCGCCCTCGCCTTAGCCTGGCCGGCGCTCGCCGCGGCCCAGACGATCTGGGACCTCGACAAATGCATGGCCGGCGGTTTCATGGGGCTCGACCTCGCCATCGACTACTGCGAGCGGGCGATCAAGTCCGGCAAGCTTTCGCAGCGGGATACCGGCACGGCGCACTTCTACCGGGCGCGCTGGTACCAGCAGCAGGGACGCCTCCAGCCCGCGCTCGCCGACCTGGATGAAGTGACGCGCCTGGACATCCTGGCGGGCACGCCGGACGACCAGCAGGCACCCAACTACTCCATGCGAGGCTCGCTGCACTTGCGGATGGGGAACCTGCAAGCCGCGCTGGCGGACTTCGACGAGGCCATCCGGCTGAATCCGTCCATGGCCTCGCCTTACCGCGGTCGCGGCCAGGTGTGGCTCGCACGGCGCGACGCCGATAAGGCGCTCGCCGACTTCAGCCAGGCGCTCAAAGCCGCGGTCGGCGACAAGACCTTGACCACGGTGGGCGCCGGCTCGACTTACGCCCGAAGGCCGCGCAACTTCGACCGCACGGAGAACGACGCCGCGGCGCACGTCGGCCGCGGGCACGCTTACCTGCTGAAGAACGACGCGCAAGCCGCCCTCACGGAGTTCAACGACGCCTTGCGGGTCCATCCGAAGAGCGCGGTGGCGCTCGCCGGGCGCGCCTCGCTGCACGAGCGGCGCGGCGACTGGGACAACGCCCTTGCCGATCACAGCGCCGCCGTCGAAGCGGCCCCGGGGGAGGCCGCCGTCTACCTCGGCCGTGGGCGCGCGTGGGCCGCAAAAGGCGAATTCGGCAAGGCGGCACTCGACTTCAACGCCACGCTCAAGCTGCAACCTGAGGCCTGGGGCGCGCTGATGAATCTTGGCTCGCTCTCGGCCGGAAACGCGGAGTACGGCGAGGCGGATGAGCAATTCGGCAAGGTGCTCGAGGCGAACGCTTCCTCGCCCTACGTCCTGCTGTGGAAGCACCTGGCGCAAGTCCGTGCCGCCGGCGCGGACAGCGCCAGGCGCGCCACCGCGCGCCAGGAGCTCGCGCGCGCCAGCCTGCGGATTACCGAGAAGTCGGTGCACGCGCAGCTCGTCGAGTTCTACCTGGGCCGCGGCGACGAAGCCGAGCTGCGCAAGGCGGGCCGCAACCTGGTGGAGTCGTGCCAGGCGCATTACTTCCTTGGCCAGCATCACCTCATCGCCGGCAACCAGCCGCGCGGCGCGCAGCTGCTCGGCGCCGTGGTCAGGCAGTGCCCGGCGCTCCTCCAGGAAACCTGGGCCGCCCGGATCGAGCTAGGACGACTCCCGCAGTAGCGTGCGCAGGTCCTCGCCGAGATCGGCGGCGAGGCGGTCGGGGCGCACGAGCAAGCGCAGCCGCCCCTGGGGATCGATCACGTAGGTCTGCGAGCTGTGGTCGACGGTGTACGTGTCGCCCTGCTTGCGCTTCTCGAAGTAGATCTTGAATTCCCTGGCCAGCCGCTGCGTGGAGGGCAGATCGCCGCGCAGGGCGATGATGCGCGGGTCGAAGGCCTTGACGTAGTTCTGCAGCTGCTCCGGCGTGTCCCTTTCCGGGTCCACGGAGACGAAGATCGGCTGCACGCGGTCCATCTCCCGGGTGATGCGCGCGATGTCCGCCAGCGTGGTGGGGCAGACATCCGGGCAGTGCGTGAAGCCGAAGAAGAGGACCACCGCCTTGCCGCGGAACTCGTCGAGCCGGCGCACGCGCCCGCTCGTATCGGGCAGGTCGAGCGCCTTGCCGTAGTCCACGCCGGTGATGTCCGTGCTCCTGAACTTCGGCGCGCTGTCGCCGCAGCCCGCGGCGAGCACCGCGCTAAAGATAGTGATCGACCAGAAGCGCAGCGAAGAGGAGAGCCAGGTAGGCAATGGAGTAGCGGAACGTCCTTTGCGCGAGCGCATCGCTGTAGGCGAAATAGATGCGCAGGGCATATGCGATGAACACGCCGCCGAGGACCAGCGCGGCAGCGAGGTAAAGCAGCCCGCTCATGCGCACCACATAGGGCAGCAGCGTGCTGGCGAAGAGGATCAGCGTGTAGAGCAGCACCTGCAGCCGCGTGTAATGCGCGCCATGCGTCACCGGCAGCATCGGCACCCCGGCGCGGGCGTAATCCTGCGTGCGGTAGAGGGCGAGCGACCAGAAATGCGGCGGCGTCCAGGCGAAGATGATGAGGAACAGCAGCATCGCCTCGGTGGTCACCTCGCCGGTCACCGCCGCCCAGCCCAGCACCGGCGGCATCGCGCCCGAGGCGCCGCCGATGACGATGTTCTGCGGCGTGGCCGGCTTCAGGATCAGCGTGTAGACGATGGCGTAGCCGACGAAGGTGGCGAGCGTCAGCCACATGGTCAGCGGATTCACGAACCGGTAGAGCAGCCACAGCCCGAGGCCGCCGATGGCGCCGGCGAAGACCAGCGTCTGCGCCACGGTGAGCTCGCCGCGCGGCAGCGGACGCCAGCGCGTGCGCTGCATGACGGCGTCGATGGTGCGCTCGACGAGGCAGTTGATCGCCGCCGCGGCTCCGGCGACCAGGGCAATGCCGACGGTCGCGGCGAGCAGCACCTGCGCCGGCACCATGCCCGGCGTGGCGAGGAACATGCCGATCACCGCGGTGAAGACGATGAGCGACACGACGCGCGGCTTGGTGAGCGCGTAGAAAGCGCGCAGCCGCTGCGTGAAGCCAGCCGAGAGGACCTGTGTATTCACCGGGAAAAACGTAAGCCGCGGAACGAAAAGAAGTTTAGCACGACGAGGGAGACGAGCAGCAGCGCCGCGCCGCCATTGTGGGCCGCCGCCAGCGGCAGCGGCAGACTGAGCGCGACGTTGGCGACACCCAGGCCGAACTGCGCGACGACCAGCGTTCCAATGACGAGCGCCAGCGCACGGTCCACCCGGAAGGCATGGAAGATGGCGATCAGCACGGCGCCCAGGGCCACCAGGGCAAACACGCGGTGGCTCCAGTGAATGGCCGTCAGCGCCTCGAGCGAGAGCAGCTCCCCCTGCGCCGTCTGCCCGAGCTCGCGCAGGACGTGAAACGCATTGCCGAAGTCCATCGGCGGCACCGCCTCGCCCTTGCACAGCGGCAGGTCGGGGCAGGCGAGCGCGGCGTAATTCGCGCTCACCCATCCGCCGAGCGCGACCTGCACGACGACGGCGGCCAGCGCGGCCGCGGCCACCACCCGCAGGCCCCGCATGCGCGGCTCTTCGGCGTGGCGGAACTGGGAAAGCGCGAGCCAGGCGAGGAGACCGAGCGTCAGCATGCCGCCGAGCAGATGCGCGGTGACGATCGCCGGCTTGAGCAGCATGGTCACGGTCCACATGCCGAGCGTGGCCTGGAAGATCACGACCGCCACGAGCGCCGTCGCCAGCAGCGCATTGCGGCGGGTCCTCCAGCCTGCGACCGCGAGCGCCAGGATGCAAAGCCCCAGCACACCCGCAAGGTAGCGATGGCCCATCTCCTTCCAGGCTTTCGCCAGCGCATCCTGGTCGGCGATCTCGGCCGGCAGCGGCTTGCCGTAGCAGAAAGGCCAGTCGGGGCAGCCGAGCCCGGCGTCCGACAGCCGCACATAGGCGCCGACCACGACCACGATAAATGCCAGCGCGAGCGTCGCCAGCGACAGGGATCTCATCCGAAGCGGGAGTACTTCAGCAGCCGCTGGAGGTCCTTGATGACCTTGGCCGGGTCCGGCTCCGGCGGGAAGCGCATCATCAGGTTGCCGAGCGGATCGACGAGATAGATGGAGTCCCGGGCGGGGAAGGCGGCGGCGAAGGCGGCGTCCACGCCGACGACGTGCGCGCCTTCGATCGCGGCGAGGAGCTCCGGCCGCGGCTTGCCGCCGTCGGTGACCAGCCACAGGCGCTCGACGCGGTTCGCCTCCTTGCCCTGCGCGCGCCGCGCCTGCCGGGCGATGTACAGCTTCTTCTCGCACGCCGCGTCGCACGCGGCGGGATCGAGGGTGACGAGCACCCACTTGCCGCGCAGCGCGGCGAGCGGGCCCGCGACCGGGCGCGGCGCGATGAGCTCGCCGTAGTTGCCGCTCGCCCCGGCGCCCCAGCGGAATTCGTAGGCCAGCCATGCGAGCACGAACGGCGCGGCGCAGGCGGCGAACAGCAGCGCGAGCTTAGCTTTCGCCCGCACGGCTGAAAGAGAGCGAGACGAAGAGGATGACGGTGAGCGCGGCGAGCGAGTACCACTGCAGCGAATAGCTGTCGTGCTTCTCGATGCCCAGGTCCGGGCGCGGCCACTCGCGCAAGAGCCCGTCGTCGAGCGCCGAATGCTGCTCGATCACCACCGGATGGAGCCGCAGCCCGGTCTCCGCGGCGAAGTCGGCGACGACCAGGTTCTGGCGCACCGCCCCGCGCGGCGCGGCGCCGGCCTGCAGCGCCTGCGGCAGCCGCTCGAGGACGAGGCCTTCGATCCGCTGCTCTCCGCCCGGCGTGCGGACCTCGGGCAGCACCTCGCGCGTGGCCGCGGCCGCGACCCAGCCGCGATTGACGAGCACGTGCGACTCCGAATTGCCCAGCCGCAGCGGCGTCACCACCTCGTAGCCCGCCCGGCCGCGGCGCACCTTGTTGTCGAGCAGCACGGTGCGTTCGGCGACGAACGGGCCGCGCGCGACGACCCGCTGGTGGACGGCCGGCGAAACATCGGGAGTGAGCTCGATCGGGGCGGCCTTCGCCGCCCGGTCGAGCGCCGCGCCGATCGCGCGCTTCTCCTCGGCGCGCCGCGCCTGCCACTGTCCGAGGCCGACGAAGGCGACGCACGCCAGCGCCGCGGCAAGCGCCCCGAAGGCTCCGAGGCGGCGCGGGCGGAAAGAGTATCCTCGAAGCATGCGCTACGTGGTGATCGTGGTGTTCGTGCTGATCGTCGCCAGTCTGTTCTCGGCGCTCTTCTTCGTCTACAAGGACCGCAGCGGCTCGAAGCGCGCGCTGCAGGCGCTTGCCCTGCGCGTCGGACTGTCCGTCGCGCTGTTCGCCTTCCTGATGCTCGGCTACTACCTCGGCTGGTTCAGGGACCGGTTATAGCCAGTAGACGAAGATGAACAGGCCCAGCCAGACCACGTCGACGAAGTGCCAGTACCAGGCCACGCCCTCGAAGGCGAAATGGTGGTCGGGCGTGAAATGGCCGGCGATGCAGCGGAACAGGATCACGGTGAGCATGATCGCGCCCACGGTGACGTGGAAGCCGTGGAAGCCGGTCAGCATGAAGAAGGTCGAGCCGTACGCGCCGCTCGACATCTTCAGGTTCAGGTCCTTCACCGCGTGGATGTACTCGTAGGCCTGCAGGCCCAGGAACACCACGCCCAGCAGCACCGTCGCCGCGAGCCAGATGATGAGCTGGCTGCGGTTGTTCTCCTTCAGCGCCCAGTGCGCGATGGTCACCGTCACGCCGGAGGAGAGCAGCAGCAGCGTGTTGATCGCCGGGATGCCCCAGGCGCCCATCGGCGTGAACTGCTCGAGGATGCCGGGGCCGCCGGAGGGCCAGTGCGGCGTGAAGCCGGGCCACAGCAGCGCGTTCGACTCGATCGTCGCGAGGTCCGGGATGGAGTACTGGCGCACCCAGAACAGCGCGCCGAAGAACGCGCCGAAGAACATCACCTCGGAGAAGATGAACCAGCTCATGCCCCAGCGGAAGGAAATGTCCTCCCAGCGGCCGTACTTGCCGGCCTCGGACTCGCGGATCACGTCGCCGAACCAGCGCACCATCATGTAGAGCAGCAGCATGAAGCCGGCGGCGATCGGGATCCAGCCGCCGGTCTTGCTGTTGAAGACGAACACCGCGCCGAGCGCCATCAGGAAAAGCGAGAAGGAGCCGAGGATCGGCCACGGCATGGGCGCCGGGACGTGATAGTGGCCCCGCTCCGAGGTGCCGGTGGTTGCGCTGTGCGCCATGTTGTTTTCTCCCTTGCCTTTCAGCTCACGACCAGCCGCACGAGGGTGCGGATGGCAAATATGAACAGCACCACGCCGATGATCGCGATGATGATCACGTGCACCGGGTTCACCTTGACGCGCTCGGCGTCGGCGCGCTTGCGCACGCCGATGAAGCCCGACAGCACCGTCTTGACCGTATCGAGGAAGGTCGGTTTCACGATCGACTCCATCAGCTCTTCCCTCCCCGCCCCGCCACCTCGAAGAACGTGTACGAGAGCGCGATGCTGGTCACGTCCTTCGGCAGCTTCGGATCGACGACGAAGGTGACCGGCATGCGCCGCGTCTCGCCCGCCGCCAGCGTCTGCTGCGTGAAGCAGAAGCACTCGATCTTCTTGAAGTACTCGCCGGCGCGCTGCGGACCGTAGCTCGGCACCGCCTGCCCCGTGACCGGCACCTCGCGCACGTTGATCACCTCGTACTCCACGGTCTTCACCTCGCCCGGGTGCACCTGGACGTGCTTCACCAGCGGCTTGAAGGCCCAGGGCAGGCCGTGGGCGTTCGAGTCGAACTCGATGGTCACCGTGCGCGCGGTATCGACCTGCGTGTTCTGGATCTCGGAGCGCTCGACCAGCGAGTTCACGCCGAGCGCGGCGCAGATCTGCTCGTAGAACGGCACCAGCGCGAAGCCGAAGCCGAACATGCCCACCGCCACGATGCCGAGGCGGAACGACAGGCGCCGGTTTTCCTCCCTCAGCGTCACCCGTTGAGTATCCAGTACTTGGCGACGATGCCGAGGAAGAACATGAGCGCGATCGAGGCGAGGATCAGGGCGGTCTTGGCGTTGCGCGTCACTTAATGACGGGTTGCGTCTCGAACGAGTGGTACGGCGCCGGCGTCGGCAGGTGCGTCCACTCGAGCGAGTCGGCGCCTTCCCACGGCTTCTGCGGGGCGACCTCGCCGCTGCGGATGCACTTCAGCACGACGTACAGGAACAGCAGCTGCGACAGGCCGAAGCCGAACGCGCCGATCGACGAGATCTTGTTCCACAGCTCGAACATCAGCGGGTAGTCCGGGATGCGCCGCGGCATGCCGGCCATGCCGAGGAAGTGCTGCACGAAGAAGATCATGTTGAAGAAGATGAGCGTCAGCCAGAAGTGGACCTGGCCGAGCGTCTCGTCGTACATCTTGCCGGTCCACTTGGGCAGCCAGAAGTAGATGCCGGCGAAGGCGGCGAACAGCGCGCCCGCCACCATCACGTAGTGGAAGTGCGCGACCACGTAGTAGGTGTCGTGCAGCTGGATGTCGACCGGCACGAGGCTCAGCACCAGGCCGGTGAACCCGCCCAGGGTGAACAGGAAGAGGAAGCCGAGCGCGAAGAGCATCGGCGTCTCGAAGGTGAGCGAGCCCTTCCACATGGTGGCGACCCAGTTGAACACCTTCACGCCCGTGGGCACCGCGATCAGCGTCGTGGCGTACATGAAGAACAGCTGCCCGGTCACCGGCATGCCCACCGTGTACATATGGTGGGCCCAGACGATGAACGACAGGATGGCGATCGCCGCCACGGC
>DASSPL010000322.1:0-5281 GCA_035699685.1 Burkholderiales bacterium
TGCGCGAGGAAGACATCATGGGCATCGTGGAAGGCAAGTCATGAGCATCAAGGACGTCCGCTTCCACGAAGACGCGCGCACCCGCATGGTCCGCGGCCTCAACATCCTCGCCGACGCGGTGAAGATCACCCTCGGCCCGCGCGGCCGCAACGTGGTGCTCGACCGCGCCTACGGCTCGCCGACCGTCACCAAGGACGGCGTGTCGGTGGCGAAGGAGATCGAGCTCAAGGACAAGTTCGAGAACATGGGCGCGCAGATGGTGAAGGAGGTCGCGTCCAAAACCTCCGACGTGGCCGGCGACGGCACAACCACGGCAACGGTGCTCGCCCAGGCCATCGTGCGCGAGGGCATGAAATACGTCGCCTCCGGCATTAACCCGATGGACCTCAAGCGCGGCATCGACCTCGCCGTCACCGCGGTGGTCGCCGAGCTGAAGACGATCTCGCGGCCGTGCAACTCGTCGAAGGAAGTCGCCCAGATCGGCTCCATCTCGGCCAACACCGACGCCGAGGTCGGCAAGATCATCGCCGACGCCATGGATAAGGTCGGCAAGGAAGGCGTCATCACCGTCGAGGACGGCAAGTCGCTCGAGAACGAGCTCCAGCTGGTCGAGGGCATGCAGTTCGACCGCGGCTACCTCTCGCCCTACTTCATCAACAACCCCGAGAAGCAGAACGCCGTGCTCGAGGATGCGTACGTCCTCCTCTACGACAAGAAGGTGAGCACCATCCGCGAGATGCTGCCGCTCCTCGAGCAGGTGGCCAAGGCCGGCAAGCCGCTCCTCATCATCGCCGAGGAAGTGGAAGGCGAGGCCCTCGCCACCCTGGTGGTGAACAACCTGCGCGGCATCCTCAAGACCCTGGCGGTGAAGTCGCCCGGCTTCGGCGACCGCCGCAAGAGCATGCTCGAGGACCTCGCCGCCCTCACCGGCGGCACCGTGATCTCGGAAGAGCTCGGCCTGCAGCTCGAGAAAGTGACCCTGAAGGACCTCGGCCGCGTGAAGAAGGTGGAGAGCACCAAGGAGAACACCACCCTCATCGACGGCGCCGGCGACAAGGCGGCGATCGTCGGCCGGATGAGGCAGATCCGCGCGCAGATGGACGAGGCGACCAGCGACTACGACAAGGAGAAGCTGCAGGAGCGCCTCGCCAAGCTCGGCGGCGGCGTGGCCCTCGTCAAGGTCGGCGCGGCCACCGAGGTCGAGATGAAGGAGAAGAAGGCCCGCGTCGAGGACGCGCTGCACGCCACCCGCGCGGCCGTCGAGGAAGGCATCGTCCCCGGCGGCGGCGTCGCCTACCTGCGCACGCTCGCGAAGCTCAAGGAGCTGAAGGGCGCCAACGACGACCAGAACTGCGGCATCCGCATCGTCCAGCGCGCCCTGGAAGAGCCGCTCCGCCAGATCGTCGCCAACAGCGGCGCCGAGCCCTCGGTGGTGCTGGACAAGGTCGCCGGCGGCAAAGGCGCCTTCGGCTACAACGCCCAGAGCGCCGAGTACGGCGACCTGGTCGAGATGGGCGTCATCGACCCCACCAAGGTCGTGCGCTTCGCCCTGCAGAACGCCGCCTCCATCGCCGGCCTTGTCCTCACCACCGCCGCGATGGTCGCCGACCAGCCCCAGGAAGACTCACCCGGCGGCCATGCCCACGGCATGCCGGGCATGGGCGGCATGGGCGGGATGGGAATGTAAAAGGAGAACGCAATGGCAAAAGGCCAGCTCAGAAGCAACCGCGAGAAGAAGAAGCCCAAGCAGCCCAAGCCGCCGGTGGCCCCGGTCCGTTCCATTCCGGGCCTGCCGCAGCAGCCCTGGAAGAAATGACCTAGGCCGTGCGCATCGGCTGTGGCGGGCGCGCGGCGCCCGGACGGCCGATCCGTTCGTACTCCGAGATCACCTGGGCGCCGAAAAGCACGAGCGCCGCGACGATCTCCAGCGAAAGCAGGACCACGATGGCCGTGGTGAGGGAGCCGTAGACCAGGCTGATCTGGGACAGCCGCGCGAAGTACCAGACCAGGAAGTGGCGCGTGATCTCCCACAGCACCGTGGCCACCACGGCGCCGATGAGCGCGTGGCGAAACGACAGGCGACCCACCGGCATCACCAGGTAAAGCGCGCTGATGACGAGCACCTCGCCGGCGACGCCCAGGACGTACAGCCCCGCGGCGGAGAACGGATCCAGCGACCACGAGCGGCCGAAGAAGTCGATGCTGCGCTCGCCGAGCTGCTGCAGGCCGCCGGCGACCAGCGCGGCGACCAGCACGCCGGCGCCGAGGAACAGGATGCAGCAGTAAGGCAGGATCGCCGAGACGAGGAAATGCCGCCGCCTCACGGCAACGCGGTGATAGAAGATGATCGACATCGCGTTCTCCAGCACCGTGAAGGCGAGCGAGCTGAAGAAGATCAGCGTGCCGAGCAGCACCCACCCGAGCACCTCGCGATGCCGGATGAAGCCCGCGAGCTCAGCCACCACCGGCTGCGCCTGCCCCGGGAACAGCCAGCCGAGGTAGCGCTCCAGCGTCTCGAGCAGCAGCCCCTGGTCGAGCCAGTGCGACAGCACGATCAGCACGAGGATCAGGAGCGGCACGATCGAGAGCAGCGCGTAGTACGCCACCGCCCCCGCCAGCAGCAGCCCCTGGTTGGCGCGGAACGCCTTGAGGCTGCCCAGCGCGAAGGCGCCGGGACTTTTCAGAACCTGCGATAGCGCGTCCATGATGCGAAGACAGCTTAGGAACGTTACATGAAAGTTCTTGCATCGTTGCTTCATCCTGGCTGGACGAAGGTCAGCTAAGAAGCAACCGCGAGAAGAAGAAGCCCACATCGCATACGACTGGCATACCCTTTGGCGCCGCGGGAGGCTAGAGTCGCGCATTGGGGGTACTTGCGGGGGGAACGATGCGAGCGTTATCGGCTCTTGGCATGGCGGCAAGCGTCGCCCTGCTTGTCTCTTGCGCGGCTCAGGCGCCGGTCAGCGAGGCCGAAGGCACGGCGGCGGCCGGCTACGGCAGGGTTTTCGGCCGCGTCCACTACTCCTACAACGGTGCTCCCACCGAGCTCGGCCTCGCGATGCTGGGCAGCCACGACGTCACGCTGTTCGTCCGGCAGGCGGGCAGCGACCAGATGCAGTACCTCAAGCCCCAGCGCGACGGCACTTTCAGCTGGCCGCTCAAGGCGGGCGACTATGTCCTCGTAGGTCTCGCCGCCGGTCGAACGGCCGGCTCGTACCGTGAAAACACCACGCGGCGCTACATGGCGCCGATCGCCCTGGCCGAAGCGGGAACGGCCCTGTATATCGGCGACATACGCGTCCAATCGCGCGGCGGCCGGTACAACATCGATGTAGTCGACGAGTACGACGAAACGCTGCGACGGATGCAGCCCCAGCTCGAGGGCGCGAAATTCCGGCCGGTCAAGGCGTTGATGCAGCCCGAGCGCCCGCCGGGCAACTACAAGAGGGTGCAATCGGTCTGCGCCGCGGCCTGGCAACTGGCGTGCTCCGACACCCACCAGGGCGTCGAGATCGTGGCGCCGGTCGGGCCGGGAATGACTTTCCCGAGCACGGAAAGCCTCACGCCGGTGCTCGAGTGGAAGCCGTCGCCCAGGAAGGACGTGACGTACGACGTCGTGGTCTACGAATCACTCACCTTCGCATACGGCTTCGGCGACCAGGTCAACCGCCTGCTCGGTGGGCGTGTCGCCTACGCGGAGGGCCTCACCGAGCCGCGGTTCGTGCCGCCAACGGCGCTACAGCCCGGCAAGAAATACGAATGGTCCGTGCGCCTGCGCGACGGCGACACCGTTTCCAGCTGGTCGACGACCAGCTTCTCCCTCAACCTGCTGGTCGCAGGCAGGAGGGAGTCGGGCCGGCTGTTCGCCTTCGAAACTCCGGAGAAATAGCTCTCAGCCGGCAACGAACGCCTCGTCGGTATTGAACTTCGGCGAGAGCAGCACCGGCGCGCCGTCGGTCACCAGCACCATGTCCTGCACGTGCCAGAAGTTCACGTGCGGCTCCAGCGCGAGCACCATGCCGGCCTCCAGGACGTGCGGGCTCTTGCGGCGCAGGATCGGCTCCTGCTGGTGCCACCACGGGCCGACGCCGTGGCCGATCAGCATGTGGTGGTCCGGCCAGCCCGCGCTGCGGTACTGGTCCATGGTGAACTGCCACAGCTCGTGCACGCTCTGCCCGGCACGGCAGTGGTCGATCACGTCGCGGTGAATGTCGATGTTGATCGCGTAGTCGCGGCGCTGCTCGGGCGTCGGCGGCCCGACGATGACGGTGCGCGACTGGTGCCCCGGATAGCTCTGCAGGTAGGCGACGTAGTCGGTGCGGATGGCATCGCCCTTCTCGATCACCATGTCGCTCTCGCCGGCATAGGGGATCGTGTTGCGGAACACGTTGAGGATGCCGTGCGCCCATTCGAAGCCCAGGCGCAGGCACACGCCCATCATGTCGGCGTGCACCTTGCGCTCGGTGTCGCCCGGGCGGATGCGGCGGAACACCTCCAGGTACGCATCATCCAGGAGGTCCGCCGCGCGGCGCAGCAGCTCCACCTCCGCCTCGGTCTTGATCCAGCGGACTCGATCCATCATCGCGGTGCAGTCCACCACCTGCATCCGCGGCGCCGCCTTGCGGATCGCCTCCAGGTGCGCCGCGCTGAAGTAGTCCGTCTCGAAGCCGACGCGCGCCGCCGCGAGGCCGGTCTGCTCCAGCACCTCCGCGAGCTTCGCCTGCGGCGAATCCACGTACGCCTCGTAAAGCACGATCTTCTCGACCCACGAGTCCCGCTCGGCAAGCCCGGCGGCGATCTTGTTCGCCACGATCACCGGCGCGCCGTTCCGCGGCCAGACCAGCATCACCGGGCGGGTCGAGTCGGTGAGGTCCATGTGACGCTGCAGCGTGCCCGGATAGACCACGCCCGACAGATAGGTGAAGTTCTGCCCGGAGCGCAGCACCAGGCCGTCGAGGCCCGCCTCGTCCATGAGCGCGTTCAGCCGCGCGACGTTCGCCGCGATCTTGCGTTTCGCCATAGCTATTGCGGCTTGATGCCCGCTTCGCGCACCACTTTCGCGAACTTCTCCGCCTCGCCGCGTAGGTGCGCGCCGTATCGCTCCGGCGTCGACACGAACACGCGCAGCCCCTGGGCAGCGACCTTCTCGGCGAAATCGGGCGCCTGTATGACCTTCGCTACCTCGGCGTTGAGGCGATCAATCGCCGGCTTCGGCGTGCCCGCCGGCGCGAGCAGGCCGAACGTCAGCTCGACGTCGAATCCGGCAAGGCCCGCCTGCGTA
>DASSPL010000323.1:0-7595 GCA_035699685.1 Burkholderiales bacterium
AACGTGCTGCCGCTCACCCGCAGCGGCAAGGTGCTGGCGCTCGCCACGACGACGGGCAAGCGCTCGGTCGTGCTGCCCGAGCTGCCGACGCTCGGCGAGGCGGGCGTGACCGGCTACGTGTTCGACCCGTGGTTCGGGCTCCTCGCCCCGGCGAAGACGCCGCGCCCGGTGCTCGCCCGGCTCTCGACGGAGGTGGCGCGCATCGTCGAGCTGCCGGACGTCAAGGAGCGGCTGCGCGGCCTGGGCGCCGACCCGGCGCCGACCGCGCCGGAGGAATTCGACGCCTACATCAAGGGCGAAGTGGCGAAGTTCCAGAAAATCGTCAAGGACGCCGGCATCAAGCCGGAATAGGCATGAGCGACGCGAAACCACAGCCGTACAAGGTGCGCGACATCCACATGGTCGCGAAAGGCAGCGACGTGATGGTGCGCGAATACACCCTCGACCCGGGCGAGGCGATTCCCTGGCACCGCCATTCCAGCGTCTCCGACTGGTACTACGGCCTGGAAGGCACGGTGCTCGTCGAGACGCGCGACCCGCCGGCCCGGCACGAGGTCGGCGCCGGGCAGTCCGTCAAAGTCACGCCGCCAACCACGCACCACGTCTCGAATCCGGGCCGCTCGCCGTGCCGGTTCCTCCTCATCCAGGGCGTGGGCAAGTACGACTTCGTGAAGGCTGAATGATGGCGCTGGAGCTGCGGCCGAGCTGCGAGCACTGCGACAAGGCGCTGCCGCCGGCAGCGCTCGATGCCTGGATCTGCAGCTTCGAATGCACGTTCTGCTCGTCGTGCGTCAAGCGCCTGGGCAATGTCTGCCCCAACTGCGGCGGCGGGTTCATGCCGCGGCCGGTGCGGCCGGCGCAGGACCGCAAGGGCGGCAACTTCCTCGGCAGGTACCCCGCCAGCACGACCCGCAAGCACCGCCCGGTGGACCTCGCCGCGCATGATCGCTTCGCGGCCGCCCTCAAGGACGTGCCGCCGGAGAAGCGGTGAGAATTAGAATGGCGACATGCTGAAAAGTACGGGACCGGAAACTCAAGGCTTCCTGATGAACTGCTGGTACGTCGCGGCATGGGACTACGAGCTCATCGACGGCAAGCTCCTCTCGCGCACCATCCTGGAGAAGCCGGTGCTGCTCTACCGCGGCGACAGCGGCCGCGTGGTGGCGCTGGACAACCGCTGCTGCCACCGCGGCGCGAAGCTCTCCAACGGCCGGCGCGAAGGCGACGACATCCGCTGCATGTACCACGGGCTCAAGTTCGCCCCCGACGGCAAGTGCATCCAGATCCCCGGCCAGGACAACATCCCGAAGGGCCTCGGCGTCACCAGCTATCCGGTGTTCGAGCGCGACCACCTCATCTGGATCTGGATGGGCGAGGCGGCGAAGGCCGATCCGGCCAAGATCCTCGACTTCCCGTACCTGCGTGACCCGGCCTGGCGCGGCAAGCCGGACTACATGCACTACGACGCCAACTATCTGCTCATCGTCGACAACCTGAGCGACTTCGCCCACCTGGCTTTCGTCCACACCCGGACGCTCGGCGGCTCGGAGGAGTACGCCTACAAGTCGAAGCCGACCGCGATCGAGCGCCTCGACGACGGCTTCCGCGTCGAGCGCTGGCACATGAACGCCGACGCGCCGCCGTTCCACAGGAAGGTCGATCGCGGCGCCGACAAGGTCGACCGCCGCAACATCGCGCGCATGTACGTGCCGGGCATCTTCTTCATGGAGACGCTGTTCTCGCCCGCGGGCCGCGGAGCCGACAAAGGCAACATGCAGGGCGCGAAGCAATACCGCAACTGCCAGTTCTTCACCCCCGAGACCGCGCGCTCGACGCACTTCTTCTGGGACTACCTGCACGACTACGAGCTGGACGACCCCAACATCGCCCTCAGCCTCAACCGCAGCATGATCGAGGGCTTCATGGAGGACAAGTTCATCATCGAGGGCCAGCAGGAAGTGCTCGACGCCGACCCCGAGTTCAGGATGAACGCGATCGTCGCCGACGCGCCGCTCGCCCACTTCCGCCGCACGCTCGCCAAGATGATGGAGGCCGAGCGCCAGGGGCTGCAGGCGGCGGCTTGAGGATCGCGCTCGCCGCGCTGCTCGGCCTGGCGGCGTGCGCGAGCCCTTTCCAGCGGCCGGCGGGCGACGAGCTGCGCCTCGGCGAGACGACGGCGGCCGACGTGGTGGCTCGCATGGGCGGGGCGCCGACCTCGAGCAACGCCACCGTGCGCAATGGCCGCACGCTGTCGGTCTTCTCGTACACCCTTCCCGCCGACCACGAGAAGCCGCACGGCTACGAAGGGATCATCCCGGGCCGCAGCTTCAACTTCTTCTTCGACGGCGAGCGCCTGGTGGCGCACGAGTTCAGCTCGACGGTGGCCGCCGACCATACCGACTTCGACCTGCGCGGCATGCGCGCCATCGTCAAGGGAAAGACCACGCGCGAGGAGGTCACCCGGCTGCTCGGCCCGCCGAGCGGCTATGCGATCTTCCCCTTCGTCGGGGTGAAGACCGGCGAGGCGATGGTCTATGCTTACCGCGAGAGCCGGCGAGTGCCGCTGGGCGCGCCGCTGGTCTTCAGCAAGACCCTGCTCATCACTTTCGACAAGGACGGCACCGTCGATGACATCGCGTATCGCACGAGCGGCAACCGCTAGCCTGCTGGTCCTCCTCGCGGGCGGCTGCGCGCGCCTTTGGGACATCCACGCGCCGAAGACCGTCACCGCCGGCGCCGACGGCGGCGAGGTGACCGTGCGCCACGGCGAGCGCCTGCGCATTCCGCTCGCCGCCGATCCGCAGGGCGCCTTCGAGTGGCGACGCGTCGAGCCGCCCATCATGCGGGTGGTGCTGGAAGGCCCGCCCGACGGGCAGGGCATCAACTTCACCCCGGTGCGCGACGGCGACGAGCAGCTGCGCTTCGAGTACGTTCCGGTCGCGGGCGAGCGCACGCCCCAGCGGACGGTGTCGTACGCCATCACCGTGCGCTAAGTGCGCATCATCGCCATCGAGGAGCACTTCATCACCCCGATGTACCGCGACAAGGTCGGGGCGAACGAGTACCGCAACTTCTACCTGACGAGCCGTGGCCAGGCGCTGGGCCACGACATCATGGAGCAGAACCTCGACGTCGGCGCGAAGCGCATCGCGCACATGGACGCGCACGGCGTGGACCTCCAGGTGCTGTCGTTCGGCTCGCCGGGGCCGCAGGCATTCGGCGCCGACGTGGCGATCCCGATGGCGCGCGATGCGAACGACCGGCTGTCCCAGGCCATCAAGCAAAACCCCGGCCGCTTCGCCGGGTTCGCGGCGCTGCCCACGGCCGATCCCAAGGCCGCGGCGGACGAGCTCGAGCGCTGCGTGAAGCAGCTCGGCTTCAAGGGCGCGATGATCCACAGCCACCAGCAGGGCGAGTTCCTCGATGCGCGCAAGTACTGGGTGATGTGGGAGAAGGCGGCCGAGCTCGACGTGCCGGTCTATCTGCATCCGGCCCTGCCGCATCCCCAGGCGGTGCAGGCGTATTTCGAGGGGTATGAGGAGCTGGCGCGCGCGCCGTGGGGCTTCGCCGTCGATACGAGCTGCCACTTCCTGCGCCTGGTCTTTTCGGGCCTGTTCGATGCCTGCCCGGGGCTGAAGATCATCCTCGGCCACCTGGGCGAGGGACTGCCCTTCGCCATGCACCGGCTGAACGACCACAGCCGCGCCGCGGCGAAGCGCCGCGGGCTGAAGAAGGAGCCGATCGAGTACCTGCGCGACAACATGGTGGTGACCACCAGCGGCAACTGGTTCGAGCCGGCTTTCGTCTGCACGCTGCTCGCCCTGGGGGCAGACAGCATCCTGTTCGCCATCGACTGGCCCTACGAGTCGAACAAGACCGGCATGGAGTTCTTCCGCAAGCTTTCGCTCAGCGACGCCGACAAGGCAAAAATCGCCCATCGCAACGCCGAGCGCCTCCTGAACCTGTGAATTCCGTACCGGGTACGTAATTTCCGTGCAAGAAATCAAGCAACTCGGCCGCTACAAGATCAACGGCGTGCTCGGCAAGGGCGCCATGGGCCTGGTGTACGACGGCACCGATCCGCAGCTCGATCGCCGGGTGGCGATCAAGACCATCCTCACCAGCACGCTCGACGAGGCCACGGCCAAGCACTACGCCATGCGCTTCCGGCGCGAGGTGCGCGCCGTGGCGCGTCTCAACCACCCGAACATCGTGCAGGTGTACGACTTCGGCCAGGAGGGCGACCTGGCGTACATCGTCATGGAGTTCATCCAGGGCAAGGAGCTCAAGGACTACTTCGACGAGAAGCACGCCTTCGACCTCGGCACGATCTTCAAGCTGATGATCCAGCTGCTCGGGGCGCTCGACTTCGCCCACGAGGCGGGCGTGATCCACCGCGACGTCAAGCCGGCCAACCTGATGATCGACGCCGCCGGCCACGTCAAGCTGGCCGATTTCGGCGTCGCGCGCCTGACCGAGGCCGAGGGCGGCGAAGCCGAGGCGACCCGCGCCGGCGCCATGGTCGGCACGCCGTCCTACATGTCTCCGGAGCAGATCCAGGGCCAGAAGATCGACGGCCGCAGCGACGTGTTCTCCGCCGGGGTGCTCTTCTACCAGTTCCTCACCGGGCGCAAGCCGTTCGAAGGCACGGGCTTCGCGCTCGCGCGGAAGATCGTCCAGGAAGACCCGCCGCCGCCCTCCAGCCTGGTGCAGATCCCGGCGGTGATCGACGGCGTGGTCGCCAAGGCGCTGGCGAAGGACGCCGACCAGCGCTTCCCGAACGCGCGCAGCTTCGCCGCGGCGCTGAAGAGCATCATGGAAGGCAAGGCGCCCGACGTGGCGCAGGCGAAGAAGAACGCCGGCAACAGCGAGGCGGACAGGGAGTTCTGGGAAGAGGTCAAGGACAGCGACGATCCCGACGAGCTCGAGCTCTACATCGAGCAGTTCCCGAGCGGCGCCTTCGTCGAGATCGCGCGCAAGCGTGTGACCGAACTCCTCGCCAAGAAGGGCTGAACGTGCGACATTTCACGCTCTAAAGGGAGCAAAAAATGAAAATCCTCGCTGGACTCGCAGCACTGGTGATGGCCGCCACCGCATCCGCACAGACGGTCGACAACGACGGCTACGCGCGCAACCTCGGCGGCACCGTGTGGAAGAACCCGTTCGGGCTCTGCTGGCGCACCAGCCAGTGGACCGAGGCGAAGGCGATCGCCGAGTGCGACCCGGTGGCGAAGCCCGCGGCGGCCGCGCCCGCGCCGGCGCCCGCTCCGGTGGTGGTCGCGCCTCCGCCGGCGCCCGCGCCGGCCCTGGAGCCGGCGCCGAAGCCCGCGCCGCCGCCCGTGGTGGCCGCGCCCGTCCCGGCCCCGGCTCCGGCTCCCGCGCCGGTGCGCGCCAAGCCGCAGTCCATCACGCTCGGCGCCGACGCCTCGTTCGACTCCGGCAAGGCGGATCTCAAGCCCGAGGGCCGCGCCAAGCTCGACGAGCTGGCCTCGCAGCTGCGCGGCGTGAGCTTCGACCAGATCGCGGTCACCGGCCACACCGACAACGTCGGCTCGGCGGCCATCAACCAGCGGCTCTCCGAGCGCCGCGCCGACGCGGTGAAGAACTATCTCGCCAGCCGCGGCGTCGACGCCAACAAGATCCGCACCTCGGGCCGCGGCCTGTCGGCGCCGGTGGCGGACAACAAGACTGCCCAAGGCCGCGCGCGCAATCGCCGCGTCGAGGTGGAGATCAGCGGCACGCGCCAGTAGTCCAGTTATCGCCTGGCGCGCAGCCGGCGCCAGGCGATGAAGTCCCGCACGCACCAGAACGCCGCGGCGAGCGCCAGCGCGCTGAGCAGCCAAGACAGCATGCCGTAATCGCGCGGCTGGAGCGCCGTGGCTTCGCGCGACCCGCGCATCAGGACCGGCCCGAGCAGCGCGATGATCGCCCCGAGGTTGAGCGTGAGGAGCACGTGCATGACGCGCTCGTTCTGCGGCAGCACGCGGATGCGGTTCTCGATCCACTCGTCGCGCGCGGTGATCAGCACTTCGGCGATCAGCAGGGCGGCCAGGACATAAGCAAGGCCGCCATGCCAGGCGAACCAGGCGAGGCCGCCGAACAGCACGGCATAGTTCGCCTCGCGCAACGCATGCAGCCCGATCTCGCCGCGCGCCTCGGTGCGCTGCGGCAGCCTCGCCAGCCACTCGTGGTTGACCAGCGTGTCGATGCCGCCGAGCACGCCCTGCACGGCGAGGAGAACGACCGGGATCAATTCGGGGTCAGGGTGGAAATTCAATTACTGCCCTGACCCCGAATTCCTACGCCGAGAGCGTCTGCTTGACCCGCTCGGGCGTGAACGGCATGTGCGTGAGGCGCTTGCCGGTGAGGCGGAAGACGGCGCTGGCGATCGCCGCCGGCACCCACGGGTTGCCGATCTCGCCGAGGCCGGAGGGCGGCGCATCGCGCTCGACGAACGCCACCTCCATCACCTCCGGAATGTCGGACATGCGCAGCAGGTGGTAGTCGTGGAAGTTCGACTGCTGCACCTCGCCGTTCTTGATCGTCAGGCGCTCGTGCAGCACGCTCGACAGGCCGTGCAGGATGCCGCTCTCCACGTTGGCGCGCGCCATCTCGGGCTGCACCACCAGGCCGCCGTCCACCGCCAGCCACGCCTTGTGCACGCGGATCCTGCCGGTGGCCTTGTCGACCGAGACCTCGGCGACGCCGGCGCCGAGCGAGCCGGAACGCTCGCTGACCGACACGCCGAGCGCGCGGCCGCCCTCGGGACCTGAGGGACGCGGCGCCTTCCAGTCGGACATCTGCGCCACCTTCTCGAACACGGCGCGGGCGCGCGGCGTGGCGTGCATGCGTTCCAGCCTGAACTGGATCGGGTCCATGCCGGCGTCGACCGCCATCTGGTCGACCAGCGACTCGATGGCGAAGACGTTGAACACGTGGCCGACGGCGCGCCAGTGCTTGAGGCGGATGCCGTGCGGCGTGCCGCGCGCCTCGATGAACTGGTTGGGAATCTGGTAGTAGTGCGGGCGGATGCCGGTCTGCAGCAGCACGCCGCCGTCGCCGACCACGCAGTGCGTCCAGCCGTTCACCTTGCCGCTCGCGTCCACCGCCGCCTGCAGGCACTGGAACGCCTGCGGGCGGAACATGCCGTACTGCATGTCCTCCTCGCGCGTCCAGACCAGCTTCACCGGCCGCCGCAGCTCGCGGGCGATGCGCGCGCACTCGGCGGCGTAGTCGCCGAGCGTCCGGCGGCCGAAGCCGCCGCCCATGTAGCACTGGTGCAGCGTCACCTGGCTCTCGCTGAAGCCGAGCGCCTTCGCGATCGCGGTGCGCGAGGACTGCGGGTCCTGCGTGCCTTCCCACACCTCGATGTGGTTGGCGGCGTCGTTCATGCGCGCCACCGCGTTGAGCGGCTCCATCTGCGCGTGGTAGCCGTAGTCGCTGAGGTATTCGGCCTTGTAGGTCTTCGCCGCCGAGGCGAACGCCGCCTTCGCGTCGCCCTTGCTGTCGAGCGTCTGCGTCTTGGCCGCCGGGTCGGAATGCACCTGCTGATACGTCTTGTGCAGCGCCGCCTCGGAGTCGTAGCCGGCCGCGGC
>DASSPL010000324.1:0-5789 GCA_035699685.1 Burkholderiales bacterium
CTCGGCATCGGCTGCGGCATGGCGCTCAATCCGGTGATGCTGGCGGCGATGAACGACGTGCCGCCGCAGGAGTCGGGCCTCGCCTCCGGCGTGGTCAACACCGCCTTCATGATGGGCGGCGCGCTGGGCCTCGCGGTACTCGCGAGCCTCGCTGCAGCGCGCAGCGGCGGCCTGCAGACACCGGAAGCGCTGACCAGCGGATACCAGGCGGCCTTCGCGATAGCGGCGATCTTCGCCGTGCTCGCGGCGATCGCCAGTGCATGGCTGCCGCGCGCACCCGCGGCGGTGTCCAACGAAGGAGTCGAATATGCTCGCTGACAAACCTGCTGCAGCCACCGTTGCGGTGAAGAACCTCGCCGCGGCGAGGAAGTACGCCGGAACCAACAAGGCGACCGCCGTCACCTGGACGGTGGGGCCGGACGTCGAGGGTGTGTTGGCCGCGCTCAAGTCGAAGGGCGCGAGTTCGAGCATTACGACATGCCCGGCCTCGCGCTCGACGGCAACATCCTCAGCATCGTCAGCGGATAGGAGGTGTCAATGAATCCCGCGCCCGGCTTCAAGAAGTACCCGCGGCACAAGCTGAGCACCCAGCCGTCGAAGGCGCGCGTGCAGGTGAAGTACAAGGGCGAGGTGATCGCCGACTCGAGGGACGTGATCGAGATGCACGAGACGCACGAAGGCAGCGTGCTCGCACCGGTGGTGTACTACCTGCCGCGCAAGGACGTACGGATGGAGCGCCTCGCGCGCACCGGCCACACCACGCACTGCCCGTTCAAGGGCGATGCGTCGTACTACTCGCTACAGGACGGCCCGGAGAATGCGGTGTGGAGCTACGAGCAGCCCTATGACGAGCTCCTGGTCATCAAGGAGCTGCTCGCCTTTTACCCGGACAAGTTCGAGATCAGCGCGACCTAGGGGTGCTTGCGCCTTGTAGGCCTTCTTGTTCTTGATCCGCAATTGGTACAACCGCTAGCGCAACGCCTCGAGGAGAGGGGGGAAGACCTTGGGCGTCGCGGCGACGATGTCGCCCGATTGCATGAAGGTCTGCTCGCCCTGCGGGTCGCCGACCAGCCCGCCCGCTTCGGTGATGAGCAGCACGCCGGCCGCCATGTCCCAGGGCGAGAGGCCGAGCTCCCAGAAGGCGTCGAGGCGGCCGCACGCCACGTAGGCGAGGTCGAGCGCGGCGGCGCCGGCGCGGCGCACGCCGGCGCAGGTCCTCATCATCGCCTGCAGCTGGCGCGAGTAGAGCTCGATCCGCTCCAGCTCCTTGAACGGGAAGCCGGTGCCGACGAGCGCGTCGCCCAGCTTCGATTGGGGCGAGACGCGGATGCGGCGGTCGTTGAGGAACGCCCCGCCGCCCTTCGAGGCGGTGAAGAGCTCGTTGCGGTTCGGGTCGTAGACCACCGCGTGCGCGAGGGCGCCGCGGTGCTGCACGCCGATCGACACGCAGTACTGCGGGAAGCCGTGGATGAAGTTGGTCGTGCCGTCGAGCGGATCGATGATCCACACGTACTCGGCCTGCTCGCCGCTCGCGCCCGACTCCTCGGCGAGGATGCCGTGGTCCGGGTAGGCCTTCCTGACCGTGTCGATGATCGCCTGCTCGGCCGCCTGGTCCACCTGGGTGACGAAGTCGTTCGCCCGCTTCGAGCGCACGTTCAGCACGCCGCCGCCGAGCGAGGCGCGGTTGATGATCGAGCCCGCCTTGCGCGCGGCGCGCACGCCGATGGTGAGGATGGGGTGCATGGAAGGGGGCGTATTCTAGACGCATGCCGCCCATAAGAATCGTGCTCTGCCGTCCCAGCCACCCCGGCAACATCGGCGCCGCCGCGCGCGCGATGAAGACCATGGGCCTCGCCGACCTGCGGCTCGTCGCGCCCGAGCGATACCCCGCGCCGGAAGCGCAATGGATGGCGACGAACGCGGTGGATGTACTCGAATCCGCCACGCAGCATTCGACCTTGGAAGAGGCGATCAAGGACTGCGTCGCCGCCTTTGCGATGTCGGCGCGGCCGCGCGAATGGTCGCCGCAGGTGCTCGACGTGCGCAGCGCGGCGGCGCGCGCAGTGGATATGAATGACACCGTCGCGTTCGTGTTCGGCAACGAGACCGCGGGGCTGACGAACGAGGAGATGTTCGCCTGCCAGTTCCTCGTGCACATCCCGGCCAACCCGCAGTTCAGCTCGCTGAATCTCGCGCAGGCGGTGCAGGTGGTGGCGTACGAGTTGCGCATGTGCGTGGACGTCGCCATGCCCTTTGCCCGCGTGGAGAAGCGGGCGACGGTGGAGGACCTGGAAGGCCTCTACGCCCATCTGGAGGACGCTGCCACCGCGAGCGGGTTCATGGCTCCCAACTCTCGCCTGAAAGAGCGTTGGAGGCGACTTTTCTCACGCGTGCCCTCGCTCGAGCGCGAGGAGGTCAATATCATGCGCGGACTGCTCAAGGCGCTCACGAAGAGGGAGGACTCAGGATGAAGCTGCTCATCGCCCGGCTTTGTCTGCTCGCGCTCGCTGCCGCGATCGTCGCCGGCGCGGCGCAGGCGCAGGGAGCCAAAAAAGTCTACCGCGTCGGCATCCTCTCGCCCGGCGCGCCGCCGCCGGGACCGCTCGAGGCCTTCAGCGCCGGGCTGCGCGAGCGGGGCTACGTCGAGGGCCGCAACCTGCAGACGCAATGGCGCTTCGCCGAGGGCCGCAACGACCGTCTCGCGGGGCTGGTGGACGAACTGGTGGCCGCGAAGGTCGACATCCTTTTCGTCGTCAACACGCAGGCCGCGCAGGCCGCGAAAAAGCGCGCCGGCGACATTCCGGTGGTTTTCGCGCGCGTCTCGGATCCTTCGAAGACCGGTCTGGTGGCCAGCCTGTCGCGGCCGGGCGGCAACGTCACGGGCATCTCCAACGTGGCGGACGAGCTTGGCGGCAAGCGCCTCGAGGCGCTGAAGACCGTATTGCCGAGCCTGTCGAAAGTCGCCGTGCTGTGGAACTCGGGCAATCCCGGGCTGGCGCTGATCCTCAAGGACGCGCAGGCCGCGGCGCCTCAGCTCGGCATGGAAATCGCCCCCTTCGGCGTGCGCACCGCGGGGGAGCTGCCTGCCGCGTTCGAAGGCGTGCGAACGAGCAACGCGCAGGCGCTTTTCGTGCTCGACGATCTGCTGATCACCGCGTTCAAGCACGACATCCTTTCGCTCGCGCGCGAGCGAAAGATTCCGGTGATGTCGCTCTATCAGGAGTTCGTCGAAGGCGGTGGGCTGATTTCGTACGGGCCTAGCATCGAGGAGATGTACCGGCGCGCAAGCTGGTACGTCGATCGCATCCTGCGCGGCGCCAAGCCCGGTGACCTGCCGGTCGAGCAGCCGCAGAACTTCCAGCTCGTGATCAGCCTGAAGAGCGCGCGCGAGCTGGGGATCGCCGTTCCCAAGGACGTGCTCGCACGCGCCGACAAAGTGCTGCGATGAGCGCCGGGAATGGCGGCCATGAGCGCCCGGAATAGTTGATCGGATTAGTCGGAAACCCCTAGAATCGATGCCATGTTTTCCAGACTGCGCAGCGACATCGCCTGCATCCTGGAGCGCGACCCCGCGGCTCGCACCAGCTGGGAGGTGCTGACCTGTTATCCGGGCCTGCACGCGATCTGGATCCATCGCCTGGCGCACTGGTTCTGGCTGCAGGGGCTGCGCTGGCCCGGCCGGTTCGTCTCGCACCTCGGGCGCTGGCTCACCGGCATCGAGATCCATCCGGCGGCAAGGATCGGCTCGTGCGTGTTCATCGATCACGGCATGGGCGTGGTCATCGGCGAGACCGCCGAGGTCGGCGACGGCTGCACCATCTACCAGGGCGTGACGCTCGGCGGCACGTCGCTCACGCCGGGCACCAAGCGCCATCCGACGCTCGGCCCGGGTGTCGTCGTCGGCGCCGGCGCCAAGATCCTCGGCGGATTCACCGTCGGTGAAGGCGCCCGCATCGGCTCGAATTCGGTGGTGGTGAAGGAGGTTCCGCCCGGCGCGACGGTGATCGGCATCCCCGGGCGCATCGTCGACGACGCGGATGCGCAGCAGGCCGCGCGCTTCGCCGCCTACGCGGTGGTGGAGGAGGCCGACGACCCCTACGCCAAGGCCATCAGGCAGCTCGTCGACCATTCGCAGGAGCTCGATCGAACCGTGCGGGCGCTGCAGGCCCGCCTGGCCGAAATCGAGCGCGATCAGGCCTCTCGAAAAGACCCCCTGCGCGCTGTCAAGTAGCTGATTCCGCACCCGAACAAAGTCCGACTGATTCTGTCGGATTAAGGTATACTTGACCGTACTAATCGGGTATTCGAGGGGCCTCCATGAGACTCACCACCAAAGGCAGATTTGCAGTCACCGCGATGGTCGATCTGGCGATGCGCCAGAACCGCGGCCCCGTGACGCTCGCAGCTATCAGCGAGCGGCAGCACATCTCGCTCTCCTACCTGGAGCAGCTGTTCGGCAAGCTGCGCCGCGCGAAGCTCGTGTCGAGCGTGCGAGGCCCCGGCGGCGGCTACAACCTGGCGCAGGGCCCGCAGGCGATCACCGTCGCCGACATCGTCACCGCGGTCGACGAGCCGCTCGACGCGACGCAGTGCGGCGGGCGCGAGAACTGCCATGACGAGAAGCGCTGCATGACGCACGACCTGTGGGCGACGCTGAACGAGAAGATGTACGACTACCTCTCGTCCGTCACGCTCGCCGATCTGGTCGCGCACCAGGCGGGCAAGCCGATCGCTGTCATCAAGGACTTCCGCCCGGAGAAAGTCGCGGCATGAAGTTGCCGATCTACCTGGATTATTCCGCCACCACGCCGGTAGACCCGCGCGTGGCGCAGAAGATGATCCCGTACCTCACCGAGTTCTTCGGCAACCCGGCGAGCCGCTCGCACGCGTTCGGCTGGAAGGCGGAGGAGGCGGTGGAAGAGGCGCGCGGCCATGTCGCCGCGCTGATCGGCGCCGATCCCAAGGAAATCGTCTGGACCTCGGGCGCGACGGAAGGCAACAACCTCGCCATCAAGGGCGCGGCGCACTTCTACAAGACGAAGGGCAAGCACATCATCACGCAGAAGACCGAGCACAAGGCGGTGCTCGATACCTTCCGCGAGCTCGAGCGCCAGGGCTTCGAGGCGACCTACCTGGAGGTCGGCACCGACGGACTGGTTTCGGTCGAGGCCCTGAAGGCGGCGATCCGGCCCGACACCATCCTGGTCTCCATCATGATGGTGAACAACGAGATCGGCGTGATCCAGCCGGTCTGGGAGATCGCGGAGCTCTGCCGCGCCAAGGGCATCATCTTCCATTGCGACGCGGTGCAGGGCGCGGGTCGCGTCGAGATCGACCTGTCGAAGTTCAAGGCCGACCTGCTCACCCTCACCGCGCACAAGATGTACGGGCCCAAGGGCATCGGCGCGCTCTACATCCGCCGCAAGCCGCGCGTGCGCCTGGAGGCGCAGATCCACGGCGGCGGCCACGAGCGCGGCTTCCGCTCCGGCACGCTGCCCACGCACCAGATCGTCGGCTTCGGCGAAGCCGCCCGCCTGGCCAAGGCGGAGATGGCGACCGACAACGAGCGCGTGCGCGCGCTGCGCGACAAGCTGTGGAAGAGCATCCAGTCGATGGAAGAGGTGTACCTGAACGGCAGCCTCGAGAGCCGCATCCCGCACAACCTCAACGTCAGCTTCAACTTCGTCGAGGGCGAGTCGCTGATCATGGCGGTGAAGGACATCGCCGTGTCCTCGGGGTCGGCCTGCACCTCGGCCTCGCTGGAGCCGTCGTACGTGCTCAGGGCGCTC
>DASSPL010000325.1:0-4617 GCA_035699685.1 Burkholderiales bacterium
GATGCGGGCGTGGGCGTGCGGCGAGCGCACCAGCACCATCCAGGCCGCGCCGGCGAGCTCCAGGTCGTCGCTGTAGCGGCCCTGGCCGAGGAGGAGGCGATCGTCCTCCAGGCGCTTCTGCGAGCGCGAGGCGCCAAAACGCGCGGACGAAGGGTCGAACTGCACCTGCAGGGGCACGGAGGTCATTCGAAACGGGGGGTTACGCGGGAGGCTGCGATTCTAACAAGGCTTGAAAACCGGCCGGACGGCGCCTAACTTCCGGGCCATGTCGACCGCCACGAAGGAAACCCTCGGCTTCCAGGCCGAAGTGAAGCAGCTGCTGGATCTGATGATCCACTCGCTGTACAGCAACAAGGAGATCTTCCTGCGCGAGCTGATCTCCAACGCCTCGGACGCCGCCGACAAGCTGCGCTTCGAGGCGCTGGCCAACAATGCCCTCCTGGAAGGGGAGTCCGAATTGAAGATCCGCGTCGCGGTCGACAAGGCCGCGCGCACGCTCACGATCTCCGACAACGGCATCGGCATGTCGCGCGACGAGGTGGTGCAGAACATCGGCACCATCGCGCGCTCCGGCACGCGCGAGTTCTTCAAGTCGCTCACCGGCGACCAGGCGAAGGACACGCGCCTGATCGGGCAGTTTGGCGTCGGCTTCTATTCGGCGTTCATCGTCGCCGACCGGGTCACGCTGGCCACGCGGCGCGCGGGTCTACCTGCCAATGAAGGCGTGCGCTGGGAATGCGACATGACGAAGGATGCCGCCTCCTACAGCATCGAGCCGGCCGACAAGGCCGGCCGTGGCACCGACGTCACGCTGCACCTGCGCGAAGGCGAGGACGACCTGCTCGAGGAGTTCCGCCTCAAGCACATCATCCAGAAATACTCGGACCATATCGCCATCCCCATCGTCATCGGCGAGGAGAAGGTCAACCAGGCGAGCGCGCTGTGGACGCGGCCGAAGAGCCAGATCACCGACGAGCAGTACATCGAGTTCTACAAGCACGTCGGCCACGACTTCGAGGCGCCGCTCGCCTGGACGCACAACCGCGTCGAAGGCCGCCAGGAATACACGCAGCTCCTCTACATCCCGGCGCGCGCGCCGTTCGACCTGTGGAGCCGCGACCACCGCCACGGGCTCAAGCTCTACGTGCGCCGCGTGTTCATCATGGACGATGCCGAGCAGCTGCTGCCCGGCTACCTGCGGTTCGTGCGCGGCGTGGTCGACTCGGCCGACCTGCCGCTCAACGTCTCGCGCGAGATCCTGCAGGAAAGCCGCGACGTGGAGGCCATCCGCGCCGGCTGCACGAAGCGGGTCCTCGACCTCCTCGCCGAATTGCCGGAGGACAAGTACGCAAGATTCTGGGGCGAGTTCGGCCGGGTGCTGAAGGAAGGCCCGGCCGAGGACGCCGCCAACCGCGCGCGCATCGCGAAGCTGCTGCGCTTCGCCTCCACGCACGCCGACAAGGAAGAGCAGACGGTCTCGCTCGCCGACTACGTCGGCCGCATGAAGCCGGGACAGGACAAGATCTACTACGTCACCGCCGAGACCTTCGCCGCCGCCAAGGGCAGCCCGCACCTCGAGATCTTCAGGAAGCGCGGCATCGAGGTGCTGCTCCTCTCCGACCGCGTCGACGAATGGCTGGTGTCGAGCCTTACCGAGTACGAGGGCAAGCCGCTCGCCTCCGTCGCGCGCGGCGACGTCGACCTCTCGAAGGTGGAGGGCGGCGCCGAAGAGCCCGACTGGAAGGTCGGCGAGCACGCCGACCTTCTCCGCGCCCTGAAGAACGCCCTGGGCGACAAGGTCAAGGACGTGAGGCTCTCGCGCCGCCTGCACGAATCGCCGTCGTGCCTGATCGCCGACGAGCACGACATGGGCGGCAACCTGGCGCGCATCCTCAAGGCCGCCGGGCAGAAGGTGCCGCTGTCCCGGCCGATCCTCGAGATCAACCCCGGCCACGTGCTGGTCAGCCGCCTGAGCCCGTCCGACGAGCGCCTCGCCGACTGGGCGAGCCTGCTCTACGACCAGGCGCTGCTCGCCGAAGGCGGCCAGCTCGACGATCCCGCGGGGTTCGTCAGGCGCACCAACCAGCTCATGCTCGAGAGATGAAGGCGTGCGGGAGATAAGGCGTGCTAAAGTGCCGTACTGATCTTCAAGCATTGAAGCCCGCGGTTTCCTTCCCTACTTGATCGTCATGCCGGCCAGCGGGGCCGGGTCCTCCCCCGCGCGAACCTGAGCACCGCGCCGTGTCCCGCGAACGATCCGCCACGAAATTCCCGCCGCCCCTCCTGAAGACCGGACGCGCGGAGCTGTGGACGCGCGAGCGGCTCGAGAAGCTCGGCCGCCAGGAGCTGCTGCAGCTGCGGGCGAACGCCGAGCGGCTGGCGGAGCCTCAGCTCGCGACACTGTGCAGCGAAGTGATGAAGGACCGCGGCGCGCGCGGCACCGCCGCCGCCGTGGCGGCGAGCGCCAAGCGCCGCGCGAAGCTCGTGCCGAGGACGCGCGCCTTCCAGGCCCGCGGCGTCTGGCTGCAGACCGAGCGCACCAGCTGGAGCGGCATCCGCAAGTCCGACGGCACGGTTGTGTTCGGCGTATGGGCCGACGCCATCGACTCGAAGTCGGGCGCGTGCGAGCTCCTGCTCTGGTCGCCCAACGTCGACGGCTCGCGCCCGTGGTCGGACACCCCGGCCGGTCTCGAGCGGCTCGCCCACTGCAAGGCCGCGCTGGAACGCGGCGGCGCCGAAGGCCTCCTGATCCACGGCGAAGCCCTGGACGGCCACCTGCCCGAGGACAAGGCGCGCAGCGTGCACGGCGTGGATCCCGAGGTGGTGCTGCGCTTCCGCGTCGAGAAGCGCGGCGACGAGTACTGGGCGACCTGGGGTAAGGCGACTCCGCCGGCCGTCAGTCCAGCTTGATTTTCGCGGCGCGGACGATCCGCTCGTAGTTCGCCTGCTCGCGCTCGAGGAAGGCCCTGAACTGAGGCACGGTCAGGTTGCCGGGTTTCGCGCCGGTCTCCTCGAACTTGGTCCGCACGTCGGGCGAGTTCACCGCGGCATTGATCTCCCGGTTCAGGCGCTCGACGATCGCCGATGGCGTCTTGGCCGGCGCGAAGATGCCGAGCCACACCTCCATGTCGAAGTCCTTCAGCGCCGGCGTCTCCGCTAGCGCCGGCACATCGGGCGCGGAAGGCAGGCGCTCCCTGCTCGTCACGGCATAGCCCTTGATCTTGCCGGCCTTGACGTGCGGCACGGTCGAGACGGCGACCAGCATGGCGAGATCGATCTGGTTTCCGAGGAGGTCGTTGACGATCGGCGCGCCGCCCTTGTACGGCACGTGCACGACGTCGATGCCGGCCTGCTGCTTCACCCGCTCCATGGCGAGCTGCAGGATGGTGCCGACGCCCGAGGTGCCGTAGTTCAGCTTGCCGGGCTGCGACTTGGCGAGCGCCACCAGCTCGGCGAAAGTGTTCGCCGGCAGCCCGGGCTTGCCGACGATCATCATCGGGCCGCTGTTCACCAGCGCGACCGGCGCCAGGTCGCGCAGCCCGTTGTACGGCACGGTCTGCGGCGTGATGAGATGCGCGATCGAGATCGGGCTGTCGGCGCCCATCACGATCGAGTAGCCGTCGGGCGCCGCCTGCACGGTGCGCGTCACGCCGACGACGCCGCCCGCGCCGGGCACGTTCTCCACGATCACGCTCTGCTTCAGGCTCTGGCGCAGCTTCTCCGCGAGCAGGCGGGCGGCGAAGTCGACGTTGCCGCCAGGCGTGAACGGCACCACCATGGTGATCGGCCGGGCCGCGGGCCATTCCTGCGCCCACGTCGCGGAAGAAGCCAGGGCGAGAGCGAGCAACCAGCGCGTCATGCGTATCTCCTCACGGCAGCGTCGAATTCCTGCGTCCATTCGCGCCGCCAGCGGCTGCGCGTCGTATCGTCGATGAAGGCGCCGTCGAGCCCGTTCAGCATGAATCCGCGCAGGTCGTCGACGCCGAAGCCGAACGCCGTCACCATCCTCTGCCACACGCTGCTCGGCGTCACCTTGTGCACCGTCGGATCGTCGGTGTTGGGATGTATGCGAATACCGAGCCCGGGCATGCGGCGGATGGGATGGTCGAGCGCCCAGCGGTCACGCTTGAGGGTGCGCAGGTAGTAGGTGTTCTGCGGCACGACGGTAAAGATGATGCCGGACTCGGCGCACCGCCGGGCGAAGTCGGGGTTGTCGACCACGGTGTACCCATGGTCGATGCGGTCGACGCGCAGGAGCTCGATGGCGGTGCGGACATTGGTCCACGGCGTGCCGAACTCCCCGGCGTGCGCCGTGGCCTTGAGGCCGGCGCGGCGCGCCGCGGCATAGGCGTCGGCAAAGAGCTCCGGCGGCCGGTCGACTTCGTTGTAGTCGATGCCGATGCCCACCACCTCGGGCACGCGATGCGCGATCACCCAGCCGATCATCTCGTTCGCTTCGCGCGGCTCGGCCTCGCGATCCACCGCCGGAATGAGGCGCCCGATGATGCCGAACTCCTTCTCCGCGTCACGGATGCCGCGCTGGATGCCTTCCAAGGCCTGCTTGTACGGGATGCCGGACAGCTTGGCGGTGCCCGTCGGGTTCCAGAAGAACTCGGC
>DASSPL010000326.1:0-3429 GCA_035699685.1 Burkholderiales bacterium
GTGCCGGCGACGAAGTCGCCGACCTCGCGCCCGTAGCGCAGCGCCTTGTCGCGGGCGAGAGCCCGGCGGCGGCGGCCCTGGTCGGGGTCGAGGATGAACATGGCGATCGCGCCGAGCGCGAGGCCGGTGGCAACTCCCATCAGGAACGTGCTGGTCGAATCGTCGCGGCGGCGGAAGTAGTCCATGGTTGTCTCCGAAAGAGACCACCGGCGATGCAACTTACATGCCGAAAAGCGTGATCCCGTTGGCGAGGATCTTCGCCTTGGTGCCCTCGGCGACGTCTTTCCTGCCGCGGAACAAGGCGATGGCATCGAACACGCGGTGCGCGTGGGGCAGGTCCGACGAGTAGAGGATGCAGCCGTCGCCGATCGCCTGCGACACCATGTCGATGCGCGCCTCGTCCAGCTCGCAGCTGAAGAAGACCCGCCCGGCGGCGACGTACTCGCGCGGATTGCGCGCCGGCAGGTCGGACTTCTTCGAGCCGCCGGGCGGCTGCTTGTAGAACCGCTCCATGCGGTCGAGCCAGAACGGCACCCACTCGACGCCCGCTTCGAAGAAGCCCACCCTGAGCCCGGGAAAGCGCTCCAGGACCCCGCCGATCAGCACGCTGGAGAAGCCCATGAAGATCGGCAGCAGGAACGGGGTGATCATCGTCTCGTAGACGTTGTCGTAGAGCTCCGACACCGGCGGGAACGACCAGCCGACGTGCACGCACACCGGCAGGCCGGCCTTCTCGCATTCGGCGTAGAACGGGTCCAGCCGGCGGTCGTCCAGCTTCATGTGCCCCGCGGTGCCGAGGGTCATGACGCCGCAAGCGCCGAGTTTCTTCGCCCTGCGGACCTCTTCGACGGCGCCCTCCACATCGGGGAGCGGCAGGGTCGCTACCCAGCGCAGCCGTCCATTGCTGGCCGCGCACTTGGCGGCGATCCATTCGTTGTAGGAGCGGCAGAGCGCGCGCACCTGCTCCGGGTTATCGGCCAGCGGCCAGACGAGGAACATCGTCGGGAACAGGACCGAGACGTCGATGCCCTCGTGGTCCATGTCCGCGAGGCGCGCCTGCGGGTCGCGCAGCTCCTGGCTCTCGACCCGCGTGCGCCGCTCGGCATCGAATTCCTTGCGCAGGTGGGGTGAGCCGAAGGTGTGCACGCCTTTGCCCTGCAGGCGCGGGAAGGTGCGGCCCTCGATCAGCCAGAAGGCGCGCTTCTCGCCCTCGATGATGCGCGGGCGCAGGTCGGCGGGAAGCGAGGCGAAGGTCTCGTCGCTTTCCTCGACGTGCGCGTCGGTATCGAAGACCCTTACAGGAACCACGTGCCGCCGTCGACGTTGAGCGTCTGCCCGGTGATGAAGTCGCTGTCGCCCGAGGCGAGGAACACGACGGTGCCGACGAGGTCCTCGGGGTACTGGTCGCGCTTGATGGCGCGCGCCTGGCGCCGCGGCGCGAGGTATTCCTCGCTCAGCATCTTCTTCTGGCTCTCGTCGGCGATGGTGAGGCCGGGCGTGATCGCGTTGACGTTGATGCCGTCGGCGCCGACCTCCCGGGCCAGCGAGCGCGTCAGCGCGATCACCGCCCCCTTGGAGCTCACGTAGTGCAGGAACATCGGCGTGCCGCCCATCACGGTGCCGGAGGAGATGTTGATGATCTTGCCGCGGCGCTGCTTCTTCATCTGCGGGTAGACCGCGCGGCAGCACAGGTACACGCCCTTGACGTTCACCGCCATGCAGCGGTCCCACTCGTCCACCGGGATCTCGGTGAACGGACGCTTCGTGATCGACGAATACATCCCGGCGTTGTTCACCAGGATGTCTATCGCGCCATGGGCGTCGACGGCCTTGGCGGCCATCGCGCCCGTTTCGGCCTCGGAGGTGACATCCACCTTGACGGCGATGCCGCCCACTTCCTTCGCCACCGCCTGGGCGGCATCCGCGTTCACGTCTGCGACGACGACCTTCGCCCCTTCTCCCGCCAGCGCCTTGCAGTAGGCGCGGCCCAGGCCGATGCCGCCGCCGGTGACGATCGCGACCCGGCCTTCGAGCCGTCCGTGAGGAACCGGCAAAATCAGGACTTCATCGGGCACTTCGCGGCGAAGTTGTCGGGCGCGTTCTCGCGCAGCGTGCCGGTCAGGCGGATGTACAGGCTGCCGTCCTGGCGCTGGTCGACCACGCCGATGTAGGTGTTCTGGATCGGGTGGTTGTTGTTGTTGAAGCGGAACGGCCCGCGGATGCTCTTGAAGCTGGCCTTCTTCAGCGCGGCGCGGAACGCGTCCTGGTTCTTCACGTTGCCCTTCACCTCGCGCACGGCCGCGTCGAGCAGCATCACCGCGTCGTACTGCAGGCCGGCGAAGCTCGCCGGGTCGCGCTTGTGCTTGGCGCGGAAGGCCTCGACGAAGCGCTTGTTCTCCGCGTTGTCGATCGCGGCGAAGTAGTTGCCGGTGACGACGATGCCGAGCGCGGTCTTGCCCTGCGCCTGGAACACCAGCGGCTCGGAGAGGGCGATGTTGGAGAAGAGCGGCACCTTGCCGGCGAGGCCCGACTGCGCCCACTGCCGCACCAGCGAGATGCCGGGGCCGCCGGGATAGAAGGCCCACACGCCGTCGGCGCCCGACGCGCGTATCTTGGCGATGTCGGCGGCGAAGTCGAGCTGCGCGAGCGGCGTAAACGTGTGCGCGACGACTTCGCCGGTGTAGCCCTTCTTCGCCGCGTTGCTGTGCTCGTGGCCGGCCTCGTAGTCCATGCCGAGCAGGTAGAGCTTCTTCACGCCGGCCTTCGCCATGTGCGCGCCGATGCCCTCGGTGATCTGCTCGTTCTGGAACGAGGCGTTGAAGTAGTACGGGCTGCAGCCCTCGCCGGCGGTCTGCGCCGGGCCGCCGTTCGCGCCGACGAAGAACACTTTGGCGTCGGTGATCGGCTTGATCGCCGCCAGGATCTCGTTCGACGCGGTGAGGCCGGTCAGCACGTCGACGCGGTCCTTCTCGAGCAGGCGCGAAAGCTCCTGCACGGTGGCGCCGGGATTGGCCTTCGAGTCGCCGGTGACCAGCTCGATCGGCACGCCGCCGAGCTTGTTGCCGAGGTGCTCGAGCGCGATGTCGAGGCCGCGGCGCTGCTCGGCGCCGACCAGGTTGAGCGGCCCGCTGACGCCGGCGATCCAGCCGAGCTTGATCTTCTCCTGCGCCTGCGCCATGCCCGCGGCCAGCATGGCCGCCACCACTATTGCGGTTTTCATCTCCCTCCTCCTCAAGAGTTGCGCATCATCGCGTCGACCATCTGCCGGGCGCGCGTCGGCGCCTGGTCCGCCGGCGTGAACACCGAGCGGCTCTCGAGCGGCACGCGGTCGAGGATGATCTGCTGCTGCTCGACGATCGCCTTGTCCTCGGCGAACGTGCGGTACACGCCGGCCTTCAGCGCCTCGGTGAGCTCGCGGTCCTCGAGCTT
>DASSPL010000327.1:0-3358 GCA_035699685.1 Burkholderiales bacterium
CGGCAGGCGCACTGGTTCGACGGCCTCGACGTCCCGCTCACGCATCTCCTCGAGCCGATGTTCTTCGAGGAGCATCCGGCCGGCTTCGAGCCGGTGAAGCGCGTGACGGAGCAGTCACCCATGCGCTTCCCCTTTGCCGACGCGGTCCGGAAACTGGCCCAGGCGGAAGACAACGAGCACTTCGGCCGCACCATCGCCATCCCCGCGCCGGCGATGCCGACCATCACGATCAAGGTCCACAGCTTTCCGAAAGGCTGGCGCAACCGCCCTTACCGGCGTGCGGCGAACACGATTTATGTCGTGATGCGCGGCCACGGCAAGTCGGTCATCGGCGAGAAGACGTTCGACTGGGAGTTCGGCGACACCATCGCCGCGCCCGCGTGGTCGCGCATCGAGCACCACGCCGCCGAGGACAGCGTCATGTTCTCGATGAGCGACGAGGCGCTGATGCAGTGGGCGAAGTACTACCGGCTGGAAAGCCTGTGACCGATTACGGCGCGATCGACGCCGACGCCCACATCATCGAGGGCGACGAGCTCTTCACGCAGTACCTGCCCGAGCCGCTGCGCAGCCGCGCGCCCGGGCTGCAGCCGAACGAGAAGGGCGCGCGCCGCTTCTACTACGACGGCTTCGACCATCCGCCGTTTCCGGACGAGATCTCGATCCGCAAGCCGATGACCGCGGAGAACCGCATCAAGGTGCTCGACAAGGAGCGCATCTGGGCGGCGCTGCTTTTCCCGTCCGGTGCGATGTGCGTGCAGTACGCCTGCGCGCCGGATGTCGCGAAAGCCGTAACCCAGGCGTACCTCGACTGGATCGCCGACTACGTCTCTGAATATTCGAACAGATTGTTTTTCGCGGCGCCGCTGCCGCTCCAGGACGTGCAGTGGGCCGCGGCCGAGGCAAGGCGGGCGGTGAAGAAGGGGGCGCGCGCCATCGTCGTGCGGCCGAATCCCTGCGAGGGGCGCACCTGGGACAACCCTGCCTACGACACCTTATATGCGACAGTGCAGGACCTCGGCGTGCCGTTCGTCTTCCACGAGACCACCGGCGACCCGAACACCGCGGGTTCCGATCGCTACGGCATCCGCAACAGCGGCCGGTATGCCTTCAACCACGTCATCTCGCACAGCTTCGAGCAGATGTTCGCCGCGATGAGCGTGCTGTGCGGCGGGGTGCTGGAGCGTTTTCCGCGGCTGAAGGTGGTGTTCGCCGAGGCCGGCTGCGGCTGGGTGCCGTACTGGCTCGGGCGGCTCGACGGGCACCACGAGCATCGCGTGATGGGCAAGCAGATGCCGATCACGATGGCGCCGAGCGAGTACTTCCGCCGGCAGTGCTACGTCACCTGCGAGCCGGACGACGAGACCGCCAGCTTCGCCGCGAAGGCAGTGGGCGCGGACAAGCTGCTCTTCTCCACCGACTATCCGCACTTCGACAGCTCGGGCGGCGCGATCAAGGCCTTCGAAGAGGTCGAGGGACTGTCGCCCGCGCAGCGCAGGCAGATCATGTGGGATAACGCAGCTCGACTCTTCGGCATGGCGCAATGATCCGCTTCCTCCTTCTGCTGGCCTTTTCGCTGACCGCGGCGGCACAGGACTATCCCAACAAGCCGATCCGCTTCATCTCCAGCACGCCGCCGGGCGCGACGCCGGATGTGGCGACGCGGGCCTTTGCCGACCTGCTGTCGCAGGAGCTGAAGAATCCGGTGATCGTGGAGAACCGCCCCGGGGCCAACGGCCTCATCGCGGTCGAGGCAACGGCGCGCAGCGCGCCGGACGGATACACCTTCCTTGGGACGACGGCGGCGACGCTGTCGACCAATCCTTACCTGTATCCGAAGGGGATGGTGGCGGTCACCGGCCTCGACCCGGTGACCAAGCTCGTGAACTCGGACTTCGTCATCGCCGCGCAGCCGGGGCTCGGCGCGCGGACGTTCACGGAGCTGGTGCAGATCATCCGCTCGAAGCCGGGAGCGTTGAATGCTTCCACCACGTCGAAGGGGAGCTACGCCTTCCTCGCCGGCGAGCTGCTAAAGCAGACGGCGAAGATCGATTTCGTCACGGTGCCTTATACCGGCGGCGCCGCCTCGGCCGCGGCGCTCGGCGGCGGGCACGTGCACTTCAGCATCGAGGCGCCGACGATGATCGAGCCGCTGGTGCAGTCGGGCAAGGCGGTGGTGCTGGCGACGCTCGGCTCGCAGCGCCATCCGCGGCTGCGGGACGTGCCGACCGTGGCCGAGACCGGCTTCCCGGGCTACCAGGTGAGCGGCTGGATCGCGCTGATGGCGCCGAAGGGCACGCCGAAGGAGATCGTTGCCACGGTCCAGAGCGCGCTGGCGAAGGCCGGCCAGCGGCCCGAGGTGCGCGCCAAGATGGCGCAGATGGACTTCCAGCCGGTGCTCAACACCCCCGAGGAATTCGCCACCGAGTGGCGCGCCGAGCGCGAGAACTGGGAGCGCCTGATCCGCGCCCGCGATATAAAGATCGACTGACATGAAAATCGACATCCACGCCCACGTCGTCGACCGCAAGTACGTCGACGCGCTCATCCAGGACCTCGCCCTCGAGTCGGAGAAGACGCCGAGCGGCCAGACGCTCTTCCGCCGCAACGGCTACACGTTCCTGTGGGAGCGGCCGGACATGTTCGACATCGATGCCCGGCTGCGCAAGATGGACCAGCAGGGCATCGACATGCGCGTGCTGTCGCTCTCCACGCCGAACGTCTATGAGTGGAAGGGCGCGCGGCAGGTCGAGATGACGCGCTATATGAACGACGTCACCGCGGCGCTGGTGCGCACGCATCCCGATCGCTTCGCCGGACTGGGCAGCCTGCCGCTCGATGACGTAGAGAGTTCCTTAAAGGAGCTGGACCGCATCACGGGTGAGCTGGAGCTCAGCGGCGTGATGATCGGCTCCAACGTCGGCGGCGTGCCGGTCAACGACAAGCGCTTCGAGCCGGTGTGGGCCAAGATCGACCAGCTGCGCATGCCGGTGTTCGAGCATCCGATGTTTCCGCCGAACACCGGGAAGGAAGAGTTCGAGATGCCGCTGCGCATCGGCTTCGTGTTCGACACCACCGCGGCGGCGGCGCGCCTGATCTACTCCGGCATCTTCGAGCGCTATCCGAACTTCCCGTACATCCTGGCGCACACCGGCGGCGCGCTCCTCATGGTGCTCGAGCGCCTGGACAACGGCTACCGGCTCTTCCCCGACTGCCGCAAGCACATCAGCAAGCTGCCGAGCGAGTACGCCACCCACCTCTATTACGACACGTGCTCGTTCTTCGGCCCGGCGCTGAAGATGGCGCACGAGATGGTCGGCGCGGAGCACCTGCTGTTCGGCTCCGATGACCCTTTCCT
>DASSPL010000328.1:0-6834 GCA_035699685.1 Burkholderiales bacterium
CGTCGCTCGAGAAATGCGACCTCGGCCTCGGACCCGGCGTCCTCAAGGGCGCCTATGCCCGGCTGCCCCGCTACTTCGCCGACGCCGACCGCGTGATGGACCTCGAGACGCGGCTCGTGCACTGCATGACCACCCTGCAGGGCCGCACCGTCCAGGACGCGACCAGGCGCGTGTTCGGCAATGACGACAATCCCTCCGAGATGGAGCTGCTCTCGGCGTACGTCGCCGGCCACTCCCGCGGCGCGCGGCTCGCGCCCGGCACCCGGCACGCCCGGGAGAAGGAAGCCATCGAGCTCGGCCGGGCGCTCTTCTTCCACCGCGCCGGCAGCTGGGACTTCTCCTGCGCCAGCTGCCACGGCGAGGACGGCAAGCGCATCCGCATGCAGGAGCTGCCGGTGCTCTCCAGGGCCGAGTTCGCCCGGCCGGTGATGGCCACCTGGCCGGCCTACCGCGTCTCGAACAGCCAGTTCAAGACCATGCAGTGGCGCCTGAACGACTGCTATCGCCAGATGCGCATGCCCGAGCCCACCTTCGCCTCCGAGGCGACGGTGGCGCTGAACCTGTTCCTCACCGCCACCGCCCAGGGCGAGCCCTATCGCGGGCCGGGCACCAAGCGATGAGGCTGCTCGCGCTGCTGTTGGTCGTGACGGCGGCTCAGGCGCAGCCGGGATCCCGGGACGTCGAGCAGGTCCTCAAGCGCGACTTCCATGCCCGCGGCCAGGCGACGATGGATCGCGTCGCGCAGGACGGCCTGCAGCGCGTGTGCACCGAGTCGAACGACCGCCCGCCGGCCGACGTCGCCAAGGCGATGGAAGCCGACCAGATGAAGACCATCGTCTATCCGCAAGGCAGCCTGATGGGCGACTGGAAGCGCGGCGAGCGCATCGCGCAGGGCGGCCGCGGCCTCACCTGGAGCGACCGCCCCGGCACCCCGGGCGAGGGCAGCTGCTACAACTGCCACCAGCTCTCGCCGAAGGAGCTGTCGCACGGCACGCTCGGCCCGAGCCTGCGCGGCTTCGGCAAGACGCGCGGCACGGGCGCCGAGATCCAGCGCTACGTCTACGGCAAGATCTACAACGCCAAGGCCTACAACCTGTGCTCGCAGATGCCGCGCCTCGGCGCCTCGGGCACCCTCACGCCGGAGCAGATCAAGGACCTGGTCGGGCTGCTGCTCGACCCGGCCTCGCCGGTCAACGAGTAGTTTGCGCCGGCGAGACTTCGTCCGCCTCCTCGCGCTGGCCGCCGCCGCCGGCGCCACGTTGCGGCCGGGCCGGAGCGATGCGCAGGCGGCGGCCGAGCTCTACGACCTGCCGGCCTTCGGCAACGTCTCGCTCCTCCACATCACCGATGTGCACGCGCAGCTCCTGCCGCTGCACTACCGCGAGCCGAGCATCAACATCGGCGATGCCCAGCCGCCGCACCTGGTCGGCGAGGCCCTGCTCGATCACTTCAGGATCCCGCGGAACAGCGCCGCGGCGCATGCCTTCACGCACCTCGACTTCGAGCACGCCGCGAGGCGGTATGGAAGCACGGGAGGGTACGCGCACCTCGCGACGCTGGTTAAGCGCCTGCGCGCCTCGCGGCCGCGCGCGCTTCTGCTCGACGGCGGCGACAGCTGGCAGGGCTCGGCCACCGCGCTGTGGACCGAGGGCGCGGACATGATCGGCGCGCAGAAGCGGCTCGGCGTCGACTGCATGACCGCGCACTGGGAGTTCACCTACGGCGCGCAGCGCGTGCAGCAGGCGCTGAAGGAGCTTTCGCCCATCGAGTTCCTCGCGCACAACGTGCGCACGGTTGACTTCGAGGACCCGGTGTTCCCGCCCTACACGCTGCGCGAGGTGAACGGCGTGCCGGTCGGGATCATCGGCCAGGCGTTCCCGTATACGCCGATCGCGCATCCGCGCCACCGCTTCGCCGACTGGACCTTCGGCATCCAGGAGGCCCGGTTACAAACGCTTACCGAAGAGCTGCGCGCCAGGGGAGCAAAGGCGGTGGTGCTCCTGTCCCACAACGGCATGGACGTGGACCTCAAGCTCGCAGCGCGCGTTCGCGGCATCGACGCCATCCTCGGCGGGCACACGCACGACGGCGTGCCCGCGCCGACGCTCGTCGGCCGCACCCTGGTCACCAACGCCGGCTCGCACGGCAAGTTCATCGGGGTGCTCGACCTGCAGGTGGACGCCCAAGGCGTGCGCGACTACCGCTACCGCCTTTTACCTATCTTTACCCGCCTGCTCCCGGCGGATGCGGCAATGGCGAGTTATATCGAGCAGGTGCGCAAGCCCTACAGGGAAAAGCTGGGCGAGCCGCTCGCGGTCACCGAGGGCATGCTCTACCGTCGCGGCAATTTCAACGGCAGCTGGGACGAGCTGCTGCTCGCCGCCCTGCTGGCCGAGAAGGGCGCCGAGATCGCCTTCTCGCCCGGCTTCCGCTGGGGCGGTACGCTTCTGGCCGGAGACGCGATCACGCTGGAAGAGCTCATGGCGCAGACGGCCATCACCTACCCGCAGACCACCGTGACGGAGCTCAGCGGCGCCGGGATCAAGGCGGTGCTCGAGGACGTCGCCGACAACCTGTTCAACGCCGATCCCTACCTGCAGCAGGGCGGCGACATGGTGCGCGTCGGCGGCATGACGTACGCCATCGCGCCGCGCGAGAAGATCGGGCGGCGCATTACGGACATGCGGCTGCGCGGCGAGCCGATGCAGGCCGGGAAGACCTACAAGGTCGCGGGGTGGGCGCCCGTGCGCGAAGGCGCGCAGGGCGAGCCGGTGTGGGACCTCGCGGCGCGCTATCTGCGCGGGATCCGGCGCGTGCCGCGCCTCACGGCGAGCCAGCCGCGCATCCTGTGAAGAGGCTCCTGCCCGCACTGGTCGTGCTGGCCGCGCTGGGCGCCGGCGGCTGGTACTGGTACGCGCACCGCAACGGCGGCGACGAGCCGCGCTACCGGCTGGCCAAGGTCGAGCGCGGGCCGATCTCGTCGGTGGTGGTGGCGAGCGGCACGGTGAACGCGGTCACCACGGTCCAGGTCGGATCGCAGATCTCGGGGCAGATCAAGGAGATCCACGCCGACTTCAACACGCCGGTGAAGAAGGACCAGGTGATCGCGCGCATCGACCCGTCGACCTTCGAGCTGCGCGTCAACCAGGCGCGCGCCGACGTCGACGCGGCTCAAGGAGCCGTGGCGGTGGCGCGCTCGGGCCTCGTCGCCCAGGAGGCCGAGGTGGCGCGCGTGAAGGTGAACCTCGCCGACGCGCAGCGCGACTTCGAGCGCAAGAAGAGCCTGGTGGAGAAGAACTTCATCTCCGGCGCGGAGCTCGACAAGGCGCGCACCGTGCTCGACTCGACCCGCGAGCAGCTGCGCGCGGTGCAGGCGCAGATCAAGGTGAGCGAGGCGCAGGTGGCGAGCGCGCTCGCCGCGGTGAAGCAGCGCGAAGCGGTGCTGAAGCAGGCGCAGGTCGACCTCGAGCGCACCATCATCCGCGCGCCGGTCGACGGCACGGTGATCCTGCGCAACGTCGACGCCGGCCAGACGGTCGCGGCGAGCCTGCAGGCGCCGGTCCTGTTCACCATCGCGCAGGACCTGCGCGACATGCAGGTGGAAGCGGCGATCGACGAGGCCGATGTCGGCCGCCTGCGCAGCGGCATGAGCGCCACGTTCTCGGTCGACGCCTTCCCGCGGCGCAGCTTCGCCGGCGAGATCCGCCAGATCCGCAAGTCGCCGCAGAACGTGCAGAACGTGGTGAGCTACACCGTGGTGATCTCGGCCTCCAACCCCGACCTCGCGCTGCTCCCGGGAATGACGGCCAACGTGCGCATCGTGGTCGACAGCCGCGCCAACGTGCTCAAGGTGCCCAACGCGGCGCTGCGCTGGCGGCCGGCGGGCGCCTCCGACGGCAAGGGCGGCGCCGATGCGCCGCCGCAGCAGGCAGGCGGCCAGGCGGTGCAGCAGTTCCGCAGCCGCATCGCCGAGGAGCTGAAGCCCTCCGAGGCGCAGCGCGCCCAGATCGACGACATCTTCGCCGAGTCGCGGCAGAAGTTCGCCCGGCTGCGCGACCTGAAGGGCGAATCGGACCGCCGGCGCGAGATGGAGCGCATCCGCTCGGAGACCAACGCGCGCATCGCCGAGATCCTGACGCCGGAGCAGAAGCCGGCCTGGGAGCGGCTGCTCGGCGAGAGCGGCACGCGCGGGCAGGCCGCCGCCGGCCGCGTCTGGGTGCTGGAAAGCGGCTCGCCCAAGCCGATCGCCGTGCGTTTGGGACTCAGCGACGGCACCACCACCGAGCTCCTGCAGAGCCCGCTCGCCGAAGGCGCCGAGGTGATCGTCGGCACGCAGGACAGCCGTGCCGGCAAGAGCGAGCCCGCGGGCGGCGGGCTGCCGCGCGGCCGCTTCTTCTGATGTCGCTCATCCGAACGCGCGACCTGGTCAAGACCTACCGCATGGGCGACACCGAGGTCCACGCGCTCCATGGCGTGAGCACGGAAATCGAGCAAGGCGAGTTCGTCGCCGTGATGGGCCCGTCGGGCTCGGGCAAGTCGACCTTCATGAACGTCGTCGGCTGCCTCGACCGCCCGACGAGCGGCGAGTACTGGCTCAGCGAGCGCCGCGTGTCCGAGCTCTCCGGCGATGCGCTCGCCGAGGTGCGCAATCGCCACATCGGCTTCGTGTTCCAGCATTTCAACCTGCTCGCGCGCACGCCCGCGGTCGAGAACGTCGAGCTGCCGCTGGTGTACGCCGGGGTCGGCAGGCCCGAGCGTTCGCGCCGGGCGATGGACATGCTCGGCCGCGTCGGCCTCGCGGAGCGCGCGCACCACCATCCCGGCCAGCTGTCGGGAGGGCAGCAGCAGCGCGTGGCGATTGCCCGCGCGCTGGTCACCCAGCCCCTCCTGATCCTCGCCGACGAGCCCACCGGCGCGCTCGACTCGCACACCAGCGTCGAGATCATGTCGCTCTTCCAGGAGCTGAACCGCCAGGGCATGACCGTGGTGCTCGTCACGCACGAGCCCGACGTGGCGCGCTTCGCGCGACGCGTGCTGCGCTTTCGCGACGGGCTGCTGGTGCACGACGAGCAGAACGAGGCCGTGACCGTATGAGCTTCTACGCCCTGCTGCGTATCGCGCTGCGCGCGCTCGCCACCAACAAGCTGCGCAGCGCGCTGACCATGCTCGGCATCGTCATCGGCGTCGGCGCGGTGATCGTGATGATCGCGGTCGGCGCCGGCGCGCAGGCGCGCGTCGAGGAGCAGATCCGCGCGCTCGGATCCAACCTGTTGCTGGTCATGTCCGGCGCCACGACGGCCGGCGGCGTACGAATGGGCTTCGGCTCGAACTTCACCCTGTCCGAGGACGACGCCGCGGCCATCAACCGCGAGATCCCGGATGCGATAGCCGCCCCCGCGCTGCGCGGCAGCGCGCAGGTGATCTGGGGCAACTCCAACTGGTCGACGCAGATCTACGGCGTCACGCCGGAGTACCTCGACGCCCGCCAGTGGCCGCTCGCCGCCGGGCGCGTGTTCGAGCCGGCGGAGATGTCCGGCGCCGGCAAGGTCTGCCTGATCGGCTCCACGGTAGCGAAGCAGCTCTTCGGCAGCGCCGACCCGCTCGACCAGGTGATCCGCATCAAGCGCGTGCCGTTCACCGTGATCGGGGTGCTCGAGACCAAGGGCCAGAGCCTGATGGGCACCGACCAGGACGACCTGGTCCTCATGCCGATCAGCACGGCGCGCAGCCGCGTGCTCGGCACCGCCAATGTCGCGCGGCAGCGCTCCGTCGGCACCATCTGGGTCAAGGTCGCCGACGGCGTCGACACGCGCGAGGTCGAGTCCGAGGTGCGCAACCTGCTGCGCCAGCGACACCGCCTGCAGCCCGGCGCCGACGACGACTTCTCCCTGCGCAACCTGCAGGAGGTGATGTCGGCCCAGGAAGCGTCGAGCCGCGTCCTTGCATTGTTGCTGGCAGCGGTGGCTTCCGTGTCGCTGCTGGTCGGCGGCATCGGCATCATGAACATCATGCTGGTGTCCGTGACCGAGCGCACGCGCGAGATCGGGCTGCGCATGGCGGTCGGCGCGCGCACGCGCGACATTCTCGGCCAGTTCCTGGTCGAGGCGGTGACGCTGTCGCTGATCGGCGGCCTGATCGGCGTGGCGCTCGGCGTCGGCACCTCGGCGGCGATCGCGCAGTTCGCCGGCTGGCGGATCGTCGTCTCGCCCGAGGCGATCGGGCTCGCCGTCGCCTTCGCCTTCGTCATCGGCGTGTTCTTCGGCTTCTATCCGGCGCGCAAGGCAGCGCGCCTGAACCCGGTCGAGGCGCTGCGCTTCGAATAGGCGAAAAAAAAGGCACCCCGAAGGGTGCCTTTTTTCTGAAGCTAGCCTACGTTATCCGCGGCAGGAGCCGGGGAGGTACTTCGACGGGATGTTCGTGCCGTCGGCGGTCGCACCGCAGCGCCAGGCAAACACCGTCTGCGGGCCCGAGGCCAGGTCCGCGGCCGTGAGGGCGGTGGTCGCGTCCTTCAGCGGCACCAGCGTCACGACGCCGTTCGCCGAGCCGAGGCCGGTCGCCGTCACCGACACCTTGCCATCGACGGTCGTCGCGATCGACGAGACGTACTTCGACGTGCCGGTGGCTTCGCAGCCCCAGTTGTTCACGCCCGGGGCGGAACCGCCCGACTGGTACACCTCGGTGATCGACGTGCGGCAGGCCGAGGCCGCGAGCATCACTTCGGACATCTTCGCGCGGACGGTGTAGTCCTGGTACGCGGGCAGCGCGACGGCCGCCAGAATGCCGATGATCGCGACCACGATCATCAGTTCGATCAGCGTAAAGCCTTGTTGAATG
>DASSPL010000329.1:0-4604 GCA_035699685.1 Burkholderiales bacterium
GGGCGAGGAGATCGTGGCGCTGCCGTTCGTGCAGGTCGGCTTCGCCATCTACTCCGCGTCGCTCATCGCCGCGGACAAGACCATCGCCGAGAAGCCCGAGCTGGTGCGCAAGTTCCTGCGCGCGGCGAAGAAGTCCTTCGAATGGGCGCGCGACAACCCGCAGGAGGCCTGCAAGCTGCACGTGCAGAAGGTGCCCGAGGTGGAGCTCGACGACTGCCTGGGGAGCCTGCGGGCGACGCTCACCTACGTCTTCAACGATCACGAGAAGAAGTCCGGCTGGGGCGCCATCCAGCCGGAGCGCCTGAACGCGACCTGGACCGCGGTCGCCGAGGCGCAGGAGCTCGACAAGAAGTGGGACGCGAAGCAGGCGTTCGACACGCGCTTCCTGCCGGCGAAGTAGGTTGATCGAGTTCGAAAACATCTCGCGGGTGTTCCGCTCGCGGGATGGCGAGGAGATCCTGGCGCTCAAGGATCTCTCGCTCTCGATCGGGCGCAACGAGTTCGTCACCCTGGTCGGCCCGTCGGGCTGCGGCAAGTCGACGCTGCTGCGCATCGTCGCGGGCCTCATCCTGCCCACGCGCGGCGTGGCGAGGATCGACGGCGAGGAGGTGCGCGAGCCGCGCGACGAGACCGGCATCGTGTTCCAGAGCCCGACGCTCCTGCCGTGGGCCTCGGTGCTCGACAACGTGCTGTTTCCGCTGCGCATGATGGGCCGCATGGGCGCCGACAGCGCCGATCGCGCCCGCTCGCTGATTCGGCTCGTCGGTCTCGAGGGCTTCGAGCACAAGGCGCCGCGCGAGCTTTCCGGCGGCATGCAGCAGCGCGTGGCGATCTGCCGTGCGCTGATCCACGAGCCGAAGGTGCTGCTGATGGACGAGCCCTTCGGCGCGCTCGATGCGCTCACCCGCGAGGAGATGACGCTCGAGCTGCTGCGCATCTGGGAGACGCGGCCCAAGACCATCGTCTTCGTCACCCACTCCATACCCGAGGCGGTGCTGCTCGCCGACCGCGTGGTGGTGATGTCGGCGCGGCCCGGGCGCATCGCCGAGATCATCGACGTGCCGCTTGCCCGGCCGCGCAGCTTCGACGTCGAGGGCGATCCCGAATTCCAGCGCTGCACCCACCGCATCCGTGAGCTCATCTTCGGAAACCGCGGCACCGAACGCCGCGCCGCCTAGGCCGTCCTGGATCCTCCGGGCGGTGCGCGAGGCGATGATGCCGCTCGCGGTGGTGGCCGTTCTCATCCTGCTCTGGGAAGGCGCGGTGCACTTCTTCAAGATCCCGGCGTTCCTGCTGCCGGCGCCGAGCGTGATCTGGCGCGACTGCGTGGCCGTGGCGGGGAACATCGGCTTGCACACCCTGGCGACGCTGAACACCATCATGCTCGGCTTCATCGCCTCGATCGTGATCAGCCTGCCGCTCGCGGTGCTGCTCACCTCGTCGGCGGCGGTGGCGAACGCCGTCTACCCGATACTCGTGTTCACGCAATCGATTCCCAAGGTGGCCCTCGCGCCGCTGCTCGTGGTCATGCTCGGGGCGAACGAGCTGCCGCGCGTGGTGATCACCTTCCTGGTGGCCTTTTTCCCGCTGGTGATCTCGATCGCGACCGGCTTCCTCGCGGTGCCTGCGGAGCTGCTCGAGCTGGGGAGGTCCTACAAGGCGTCGCGGCTGCGCGAGCTCTACCGGATCCGGCTGCCGTACGCCGTGCCGTTCATCTTCAGCGGCCTCAAGGTGGCGATCACGCTCGCGGTGGTCGGCGCGATCGTGGCCGAGTTCGTCAACGCCGACCGCGGCCTCGGCTACCTGATCATCACCTCGACCGCGTTCTTCAAGGTGCCGGTGGCCTGGGGCGCGGTCATCCTGCTCTCGCTCATCGGCGTGGTCCTGTTCCAGGCCATCGTGGTGATCGAGCGCGTGTTTTTCCCCTGGTCGACCAGCGTGGAAGCGATCTCCACATGACGGATACCCTGATCAAAGGCGGCCGCCTGCTCGATGGCCCTGCCGACCTCCTCGTCCGCGGCGACACCATCGTCGAAGTCGGCAAGCCCCACGCGCCGCCCGGGGCGAAGGTCATCAACGCGGACAGGAAGCTGGTGCATCCCGGGCTGGTCAACGCGCACATGCATGGGCACGGCAACCTCGCCAAGGGCACCGGCGATCGCTGGACGCTCGAGCTCCTGCTCACCGCCGGGCCGTGGATCACCGGCAACCGCAGCCTGGAGGACAAGTACCTCGGCACGCTGATCGGCGCGGCCGAGATGCTGCTCAAGGGCTGCACCGCCTGCTACGACCTCACGGTCGAGTTCCCGACGCCGAGCCCCGAGGGCGTCGAGGCCGCGGGCCGCGCCTACCGCGACGCCGGCATGCGCGCGGTCGTCGCGCCGATGGTGGCCGATCTCAGCTTCTTCGAGGCGATCCCGGGCCTCATCGAGGCGCTGCCGCCGGCGCTGCAGAAGGAGGTGGAGCGGCTGCGGCTCGCGCCGTACCGCACCACGCTGGAGAACATCCGCAAGGTGCTGCACGGCTGGAAGTTCGAGCGCGACCAGGTGCGGCCTGCAGTCGCGCCGACGATCCCGCTTCATTGCAGCGACGACTTCATGCGCGGCTGCCTCGAGCTCGCGCGGGACTACGACACGGGCCTGCACACCCATGTGGCCGAGTCCAAGGTGCAGGCGGTCGCGGGCCTGCGCAAGTACGGCAGGAGCCTCGCCGCGCACATGGACGAGCTCGGGCTGGTCGGGCCGAACTTCACCGTCGCGCACGGCATCTGGCTGGACGACGACGACATGAAGCGCCTCGGCGGGCGCGGCGCGTCGGTGGCGCACAACCCCGGCGCCAACATGCGCCTGGGCAGCGGCATCGCCGACATGCGCCGCCTCCTCGAGTGCGGCGTCAACGTCGGCATCGGCACCGACGGCGCCAACTGCTCCGACAACCTCAACATGTACGAGGCGATGCGCTTCGCTTCCGCCGCCTCCAAGGCGCGCGGCCCCGACTGGCAGCGCTGGATCACCACCCGCGAAGTGCTCGAAGCCGCCACCGCCGGCAGCGCACGGGCGCTCGGCTTCGGCGACAAGCTCGGCCGCCTCGCCCCCGGCTACAAGGCCGACCTCGTGCTGGTCGACCTCGACCACGTCAACTGGATCCCGCTCAACAACCCGGTCAACGCGCTGGTGCATTGCGAGGACGGCTCGGCGGTGCACTCGGTGATGGTCGGCGGCAAGATGGTGGTCGAGAACCGCCGCCTGGTGAACGTCGATCTCGCGAAGCTGGCGCGCGATGCCGAAAGCGCGCGCGAGCGCCTGGAGAAGGTGAACCGCGGGAACAAGGCCCTCTACGACCAGCTCGAGCCGATCGTCGGCTCCTTCTGCCCGGGCCTGGCAAAGACCCCTTTCCACATCAACCGCTACGCCTCCTAAATGGGGTCAGATCAACATTACGGGACAGCGAGAATCATTTATCGCGCCGTATCGAATTGTTGATCTGACCCCAATTAGCCGGACAGGATCTCGACGTCCTTCAGCAGCGGGTCTTCGCTGACCGCGATCTCGTTCTCGATGAGCAGGCCGCACGCCGGGCAGCAGAACTGGCGCAGCTGCGGCGTGGGGTCGATGAAGCGCTGAGGCTCGCCGACGATCGGGTTCGACGCCTGGATCGGCAGGTCGTTCCGGGCGCAGTAGGTCTTGTAGTTGTGGCTGATCGGGCCGAGGTCCTGCGCGCACTTCGCGCAGCCGTAGTGCCTGCCGTAGATGGCGAGGTTCTCGGTCACCAGCCTGGCCTTGCCGTCCAGCTTCTTCGCCTCGATCTTGTGGCCCTGCACGCGCCGCGCGCGGATCTCCTGGCGCCGGCGGCGGGTGGCGGCCTCGTCGCCCAGCACCACGCCGTAGATCTCGAGCGCGGCCTTCTCGCTGACGTCGCCGTTGTCGACGTCGGCCTGCACCTTGGCCGGGTCGCGCTCCAGCGGATCGCCGAAGCCGCCGGCCGCCGACCACAGCACCGCGTAGACGTCGGCCGGGTTCTGCGAGAAGTCCTGCTGGCGCAGCCCGAGCGTCTCTTCCTTGCCGCTCACCTCGGAGATGTCGTTGACCAGCGCCGAGCGCTTCATCCGCTCGAGGATGTCGGTGTCCCGCTTGAACTGGTAGCGGTTCACGGCCCCGGGGTAACCGCCCATCATCCCGGTTGACGTGGGAATCGCGTTGCCGGAGGAGAGCGTGTCGTGCGTGATGCGGTCGGTGCCGTGCGGGATGAAGCACGACTCGGCGCTCAGGCCCCCTCTGAATTTTCCGGCGCCGCCCGAATCGGTGATTTCCTTGCGGTAGAGGAAGAGCACCGGGAAGCTCTGCTCGGTATGTTCCACGTTCGGCAGCTTGCAGATCGGCGTGCGCGCCTGGCCGCCGGTCGAGATGCCGTCGGCGTGCGAGAAGGCGCCGATCGCGCCGCCGATCGGATCGACCAGGAGATACCCGTAGCGCTCGCCCCACTGGTCGATGCCGCGGAAGATGGTCGCCGGCCACTGGCTGGTGCCGCCGATGCACATCACGTCGCCGCGCAGCTCTGGCGACGGATAGATCATCTTCGAGAGCACGTTGTACGCCGGGTAGAGC
>DASSPL010000330.1:0-3218 GCA_035699685.1 Burkholderiales bacterium
CACGTCCATCGGGTGTGCCGACTTGGGGAGCTGCTCGAGGGTCGCCTTCAACGGACCCGGCAGGCCGCGCAGGCCGCGCAGCTTGTCTTTATATTTTCTTAATTCATCCCGGGTGGGAAGCTTCTCGTGCACCAGCAGGTACGCCACCTCCTCGAACTCGGCCTCGTCGGCGAAATCGAGGATGTCGTAGCCGCGGTAGTGCAGGTCGTTGCCGCTGCGCCCGACGGTGCAGAGCGCGGTGTTGCCGGCGGGGACGCCGGAGAGGGCGACGGATTTCTTGGGCTTAGGAGCGGCTGCGGGCGAAGAGCTCATCGAGTTTCTTCTCGTAGTCGTGGTAACCGATGTTCTCGTACAGCTCGTCCCGGGTCTGCATCTCCGGGATGAGCGTCTGCTGGGTGCCCTGGCGGCGCACGGTCTCGTAGACCTTCATCGCCGCCTTGTTCATCGCGCGGAAGGCGCTGAGCGGGTACAGCGCGATCGCCACGTCGGCCGAGCGCAGCTCGTCGAGGGTGAAAAGCGGCGTCTTGCCGAACTCGGTGATGTTGGCGAGCGTCGGCACCTTCACCGCGGCGGCGAACTTCTTGTACATCGCGAGCTCGGTGATCGCCTCGGGGAAGATCATGTCGGCGCCGGCCTCGACGTATGCCCGGGCCCTTTCGAGCGCGGCGTCCAGGCCTTCATTGGCGAGGGAATCGGTGCGCGCCATGACGACGAACTGCGGATCGGTGCGCGCATCCACCGCCGACTTGATGCGGTCGCACATCTCCTCCTTCGAGACGAGCTCCTTGCCGGGGCGGTGGCCGCAGCGCTTGGCGCCGACCTGGTCTTCTATGTGCATGGCCGCGGCACCGGCCTTGATGAGCGAGCGCGTGGTGCGCGCCACGTTGAATGCGCTCGCGCCGAAGCCGGTGTCGACGTCGACCAGGAGCGGCAGGTCGCACACGTCGGTGATGCGCCGGATGTCGATCAGCACGTCCTCGAGGCCCGAGATGCCGAGGTCCGGCATGCCGAGCGAGCCGGCGGCCACGCCGCCGCCGGAGAGGTAGATCGCCTTGTAGCCCGCGCGCTTCGCCATCAGCGCGTGGTTGGCGCAGATGGCGCCGATGACCTGGAGCGGGCGCTCTGCCTTTAGGGCTTCCCGGAACTTCTTACCGGCGCTCATTTACCGAGAAGGTGTTTGACGCCATCGCGCTCTTCGTGCAGCTCCTTGAGCGTGGCGTCCATGCGCTTGCGGCTGAACTCGCTCACCTCGAGGCCCTTGACGATCTGGTAGCTGCCGTTGCGGGTGGTCACCGGGTAGCCGTAGATGATGCCCTCGGGGATGCCGTAGCTGCCGTCGGAGGGGATGCCCATCGTCACCCAGTCGCCGTCGCGCGTGCCCGAGACCCAGTCGCGGACATGGTCGATCGCGGCGTTGGCGGCGCTGGCGGCGGAGGAGAGGCCGCGCGCCTCGATGATGGCCGCGCCGCGCTTCTGCACCGTGGGGATGAAGGTCGACTCGAGCCACTGCTGGTCGTTGATCATCGGCCAGAGCTTCTTCCCTTCGACCTCGGCCTGGAACACGTCCGGGTATTGCGTCGCCGAGTGATTGCCCCAGACCGTGACCTTGCGGATGGCTGACACGGGCTTGCCGATCTTCGCGGCGAGCTGCGAGCTCGCGCGGTTGTGGTCGAGCCGCATCATGCCGGTGAACTGCTGGGGCTTCAGGCTTGGCGCGTTCTTCATCGCGATGAGGCAGTTGGTGTTGGCCGGATTGCCCACGACCAGCACCTTGACGTTGCGGCTGGCGACGCGGTCGAGGGCCTGGCCCTGCGGCGCGAAGATCTTGCCGTTCGCCTCTAACAAATCCTTGCGCTCCATGCCGGGGCCGCGCGGCCGCGCGCCGACGAGCAGGGCGACCTCGACATCCTTGAACGCGACCATCGGGTCGGAGGCCGGCACCATGCCGGCAAGAAGGGGGAAGGCGCAGTCGTCGAGCTCCATCATCACGCCCTTCAGGGCCTTCTGCGCCTTCTCGTCCGGGATCTCCAGCATCTGCAGGATGACCGGCTGGTCGCTTCCGAGCATCTCGCCGCTCGCAATGCGAAAGAGCAGCGAATAGCCGATCTGGCCTGCGGCTCCGGTGACGGCAACGCGAACGGGGGCTTTGGGCATCGGCAGGCTCCGGGACGTAGAAGGTCGGGACGAAGGTCGGCGGGACGAGAGGTCGAATTTCGATTTTACAGCAGCGGGTTGCTGCGCTGCGACGCTATAATGAACCGCATAAAACAATGTCGAGCGCGGCCGCGAAGAAACCCCGACCGAAGTACCTGAGCCTCACGGCGCTCCTGTTCGAAATTCGCCTGCCGGTGACCGCGTGGACCTCCGGCATGCACCGCATCTCGGGCGCCCTGCTGGTGCTGCCGTTTACCGCCTGGCTGCTCTACCTGCTGGACACGGCTCTTTCGTCGGAGCAGGGCTTCCGGCACGTGCAGGGCTATCTCGCCCTGCCGCTCGCCAAGCTCGGGCTGATCGTCTTCGTCTGGGCCTACGCGCACCACTTCTTTGCCGGCATCCGCGGGCTGCTGCTGGACCTGAACAAGGGCATCGATATCCGCCACGCGCGCGCCAGCGGCTACGCGGTGTTCGCCCTTGCCATCCTCACCACCGTCTTTTTCGCGTGGCGCATATGGTGAACCGGGTCGTCACGGGCGCGCACTACGGACTGGGCAGCTGGCTCGCCCAGCGCATCACGGCCGTCGTCATCGCCCTCTATACGCTGATCGTGGTGGTCATGTTCATGACCGGCCGGCCGCTCACCTATCCGGTCCTCAAGGACCTCTTCACGCAGGGCTGGATGCGCGTCGCGACCCTCATGTTCGCCGTCGCCGTGGTGTGGCACGCGTGGGTCGGCGTGCGCGACATCCTCATGGACTACGCGCGGCCCGAGAGCCTGCGGCTCGCGCTGCACGTGATCACCATTCTCCTGTTGCTGGGCTACCTCGGCTGGACGGTGCAGATCCTGTGGCGTTGACCATACGAAAGTTCGACGCGATCGTGGTCGGGGCCGGCGGCTCCGGCATGCGCGCCGCGCTGGAGCTCTCGCGCGGCAACCTCAAGACCGCGGTGCTGACCAAGGTGTTCCCGACGCGCTCGCACACCGTGGCGGCGCAGGGCGGCGTGGCCGCGCCGCTCGCCAACAGCACCGAGGACAACTGGCACTGGCACATGTACGACAC
>DASSPL010000331.1:0-7470 GCA_035699685.1 Burkholderiales bacterium
GGCGTCGGGCTCGGAGCCGTGGATGGTCTTCACCGCCCCCTCGACCTTGAGCGTGTTGCGCTCGACGGTGCCGTTCGAGTGGATCTTCATGCCGCGGCGCCCGAGCGCGAGCTCGGTGCCCTTGCGGCCGGCCTCGCCGTACGCGTCGGCCTGGTAGAACACCGAGATGCGGCGGCCGCCGGTCGACAGCACCTGCTCGACGATCTTCTCGGTCTCGTCGTAGTAGCTCGCCCGCACGTGGAACACGTAGCGGTTGAACGGGTCGCGCAGGATCTCCGCGCCCGTGAACATGCCGACCAGCGGCACCTTGGCCTGCGTCACCACCGGCAGGTGCGCCGCCCCCGTGGGCGTGCCGACGTAGCCGAGCAGCGCGAACACCTTGTGCTCCTCGAGGAGCTTCTTCGTCGCCGAAGGCGCGACCGACGGCTCGTAGCGGTCGTCCTCGGTGACGAGCTCGATGCGCCGGCCGTGGATGCCGCCCTTCTCGTTGACGTGGTCCAGGTACGCCTTGATGCCGTTGCGCATCTGGATGCCGAGCTGCGCGGCCGGGCCGCTGAACACCGCCGCCTGGCCGAGCAGGATGCGGTTCGGCGTCACGCCGTTCTGTCCGTAGGCGATCGAGAAGGCCGCCGCGCCCAGCATGAGAAGAAGGATTCGCTTCATAGGCTCACCTCGAGAAAGGCTTCGTCCTGAATGAGGGCCGCGATGTCCAGCTCCTTCCACAGCCGGCCCTCGGCATCGCTGTACTGCGCTCTGACCCACCGCGACCCATTGGAAAATGAGCTCCGCTCCGCGGCGGGCTTGAGATCATCGGCCTTGCGCAATCCGAGAGCGCGCTCGACCAGCAGCGCGGCGCCGACGCGGAAGCGATCGGCGAAGAGCAGCAGCCGGGCGTGCTCGGTGAGCGCCGCCGGCTCGGCGCCGAGCAGCATGCCGAAGTCGGTGACGCTGTAGAGATTGCCGCGCACGTTGGCCACGCCGCGAAACCACGGCCGCGAGAGCGGCACCGGCGACAGGGCCGGCACCGGGATCACCTCGCCGGCTTCGCTCAGGTCCACCAGCCAGTCCTCGCCGCGCACGCGCACCCCCAGCTTCGACGCCACCCGGATGCCGGCGGCCGCGCTCTGCAGCCGCTCCGAGAGCGCCAGCTGGTATTCGCGCAGGGAGGTGGCTGCCGCCATCAGCCGAGCGCCGCGATCTTCGCCAGCAGGTCCGCCGGATTCACCGGCTTGACGACGTAGTCACGCGCGCCCTGGCGCATGCCCCACACCTTGTCGGTCTCCTGTCCCTTGCTGGTGCACAGGATGACCGGGATGCCCTTCGTCTCCTCGTCCTTCGTCAGCGTGCGCGTCGCCTGGAAGCCGTTCTGGCCGGGCATGACGACGTCCATCAGCACGAGATCCGGGCGCGAAGCCTTGACCTTCGCGAACGCATCCTCCGCGCTCTCGGCGGTGGCGACGCTGTAGCCCTTCTTGGCCAGCAGGTCCGAGAGGAACTGCCGGTCGGTGGCCGAATCGTCGACGATGAGGATCTTCTTGATTGCCATTTCTCGGTTGCCTTTCAGGATGAAGCGATGGAAGCGGGTTTGACGTACTCGCCGACGGCGGCGACCAGGCCCTCCTTGGTGAAGGGCTTGGTGAGATAGCGGTCGGAGCCGGCGAGGCGGCCGCGCGCGCGGTCGAACACGCCGTCCTTCGAGGACAGCATGATCACGGGCGTGGACTTCAGTTTCGGGTTCTGCTTGATCAGCGCGCAGGTCTGATAGCCGTCGAGCCGCGGCATCATGATGTCGACGAAGATGACCCGCGGCTGGTGATCTGCGATCTTGGAGAGAGCGTCGAAGCCGTCTTCGGCGAGAATCACCTCGTAGCCGGCCTGGCGCAGGAAGAGCTCGGCGCTGCGCCGGATCGTGTTGCTGTCGTCGATGACGAGGACCTTGACGGGCCCCGTTGCGCCGCTCTCCCCCGGCACGGCCTGGCTCACGCGCTCCCCTTATCAAATGCGTGCTTCTTGTTATGAGTCTTGCATTTACTGACGCTTCTTTAAGTGAATTAATGCATAACCTGACGGTTTAGGACAAACCGATAAAACCCCTCATGCCATTGAATTTCCGGATTGTCGGCGGCCGTTGCAGCGCACCATGGCTCGCGTCCTGATCGTCGATCCCATCGCCCCGGCGGGCGAAGAGCGCCTGTCGCGCAGCGTGGAGATCGTGCGCGCCACGGCGAGCGACCCGGAGACGGTGGGTCGGCTGGCGCGCGACGTCGACGGCATCATCACGCGCAGCAAGCTGCCCGACGACCTCTTCAGCGTCGCGCCGCAGCTGCGCGCCGTCGCCATCCACGGCACGGGCACCGACCTCGTGCCGCTAGCCGAGGCCACCGCGCGCGGCGTGATGGTCTCCAACCTGCCCGGCGTCAACGCGCAATCGGTCGCCGAATACTGCGTGATGGCGATGCTGGTCCTCGCGCGCAAGGTGCTCGCCATCAGCAATGCGCTGCACAACGCGACCTGGGACGACGCGCGCGCCCTCGGCATCGGCTCGCACGAGATCGCCGGCATGACGGTCGGCATCGTCGGCGTCGGCGCCATCGGCACGCGCGTGGCGCAGATCGCGCGCCGCGGGTTCGGCATGCGCGTGCTGGGCAACCAGCGCCGGCTCGACCGCCTGCCGCCCGAGGCCGAAGCCGCGGCGCTCGACCCGCTGGTGCAGGCGAGCGACTTCGTGGTCGTCACCTGCCCGCTCACGCCGCAGACGCACCATCTCTTCAACCGGCAGCGCTTCGCGCTGATGAAGCCGGGCGCCTGGCTGATCAACGTCGGCCGCGGCGCGGTGATCGAGGAAACCGCGCTGATCGACGCCCTGCGCAGCCGCCGCATCGCCGGCGCGATGCTCGACGTCTACGAGCACTATCGCCTGGCACCCGGCCATCCGCTGCTTGCGCTCGACAACGCCGTGCTGACCCCGCACCTCTCCGGCATGACGGAGGAATCGCGCGCCCGCATGGGCGTCGCCGCCGCGGAGGAGATGCTGCGCATGCTCGCCGGCCAGCCGCCGAAGAATTTCGTCAACCCCGAATGCCGAAAATGAAAATCAAGGACGTCCGCGCCTACCCGACCTCGTTTCCCATCCCGGCGGCCAACCGCGTCGCGCTCGGCATCGGCACCGCCGTCAAGCGCGACGCGGTGATCGTCAAGGTCACCACCGACGACGGCATCACCGGCTGGGGCGAGGCGCACCACGGCCGCGCCCATACCGCCGTCGCCAAGCTGATCGACACCACGCTGAAGCAGCTCATCGTGGGCATGGACGCCCACGACGTCATCGGCGTGTGGGAGAAGATGTACCGCTTCCAGCTCGCGAGCCACGGCATGGGGGCCGGCGCCTGCCTCGCCATCAGCGGCATCGACATGGCGATCTGGGACATCCGCGGAAAGGCCCTGGGACTCCCGCTGTACAAGCTCCTGGGCGGCGCGAAGAAACCCATACCCGCCTACGCCGGCGGCGTGTCCCTCGGCTACCAGCCTCCGGCGCAGCTGATCGACGAGGCGCGCAAGAGCATCGACGCCGGCTACACGGCGATCAAGCTGCGAGTCGGCGACTCGCCGAAGCGGGACATCGAGCGCATGCGCGCCGTGCGCCAGGCTTTCCCCGAGGTGACCATTCTCACCGACGCCAACATCGGCTACCGCGTGGAGGATGTGCGGCAGGTCATGCCGGCGATGGACGAGCTCGGCATCGGCTGGCTCGAGGAGCCGTTCCCGGCGCACGACCACCGCAGCTACCGCGAGGCGCGCACGTTCGGCCGCACGCCGCTCGCCGCCGGGGAGAACCACTACACGCGCTTCGAGTTCGACCGCGTGATCGAGGACGGCGCCATCACCATCCTGCAGCCCGACCTGTCGAAGACCGGCGGCATCACCGAGGCGCTGCGCATCGCCGCCCTGGCGTCGGCGTGGAAGCTGCCGATCCACCCGCACAGCTCGATGACCGGCCTGAACCACGCCGCCACCATCCATTTCCTCGCGGCGATCGACAACGGCGGCTATTTCGAGGGCGACGTGTCGCGCGCCAACAAGTTTCGCGACGAGCTGGTCTCCAACCCCGGCAACATCGACCGCGACGGCAACGTCTGGCCGCTCGAGGCGCCGGGCCTGGGACTCGAGCTGAACGAAGAGTTTCTCTCCAAGCACCCGGCGATCGAAGGCCCCGGCTATATTTGACGCCCCATGCGCACCCTCCTCGCAGTCCTGCTCCTCGCCCCGTTAGCCGCAAATGCCCAGACCTGGCCCAACAAGCCGATCCGCTGGATCGTGCCTTACACCGGCGGCGGCATCACCGACGTCGTCACGCGCGTGGTCACGCAGAAAATCGCCACCGCGATCGGCCAGCCGATCATCGTCGACAACCGGCCCGGCGCGAACAGCATCCTCGGCTCCGACATCGCCGCAAAGGCCGCGCCGGACGGGTACACGATGCTCACGGTCATCGCCGGCTACGCGGCCAACGTCACCCTTTACCAGGGCAAGCTGCCCTTCGATCCGCGCAAGGACCTGACGCCGGTCTCGCTCGCCGGCATCGCGCCGCTGATCCTCACGACGAACAACAACTTCCCCGCCAAGGACGTGCGCGAGCTCATCGCCTATGCCAAGGCCAACCCCGGCAAGGTGAACTTCGGCTCCTCCGGCATCGGCGCCGCTGCGCACCTCACGACCGAGCTCCTCAAGCAGACCGCGGGCCTCGACATGGTCCACGTGCCGTACAAGGGCACCGCGCCGGCGCTCACCGCGCTGATGTCCAACGACATCCAGATCCTGGTCGACGTGCCGAGCACGCTCATGCCGCACGTGCGCGGCGGCAAGATCAAGGCGCTCGCCATGTTCTCCGGCAAGCGCATCCAGGGCGCGCCCGAGGTGCCGACGTTCGCCGAGGCCGGCGGCCCGCCGCTCGAGTCGTCGACCTGGGTGCTGTTCATGGCGCCCGGGAACACCCCGCGCGACATCGTCAACCGCCTCGCCCAGGAGACGGCCAAGGCGATCAACGAATCCGACATCAAGGACCGCTTCAACCAGATCGGCATCGAGCCGGTCGGCAACACGCCCGAGCAGGCGGTGAAGTTCATGGACACGGAGATCGCCAAGTGGGCGAAGGTGATCACCACCGCCGGAGTGAAAGCCGAACAATGAGACCGTTCCTTCTACTGATTCTTTGCCTTGCCGCGGCCCCTGTCTGGAGCCAGGCATGGCCGAGCAAGCCGCTGCGCTACATCGTTCCCTTCCCGCCGGGCGCCTTCAACGACACGCTCGCGCGCACGCTCTCCGCGGAGCTGCCGAAGACGCTCGGCCAGCCGGTGATTGTCGAGAACCGTCCGGGGGGAAATACCATTCCGGCAACGGATCTGGCGGCCAAATCGGCGCCGGACGGCCATACGCTCTACGGCGCCGCACTGCCCTTCTCCGTCATCCAGACGCTCTACAAGACGCCCTTCGACGTGACCAAGGACTTCGCGCCGATCACGCTCGCCGGCGTGACGCCGAACCTCCTGGTCGCCAACCCGAGCGCGCCGGTGGGCAGCGTGAAGGAGCTGATCGCCTACGCCAAGGCCAATCCCGGCAAGCTGAATTACGCTTCCACCGGCAACGGCACCTCGAACCACCTGTCCTTCGAGCTCTTCAAGTCGATGACCGGCACCGACGTCACGCACATTCCCTACAAGGGCAGCGCGCCGGCGGTGACCGACCTGATCGCGGGCCAGGTCCAGGTCATGTTCGACAACACGCCCAACGTGCTGCCGCACGTGCGCGCAGGCAAGCTCAAGGCGCTCGCGGTCTCCAGCAAGCAGCGCACGGCGCTCGCGCCCGAGATCCCGACCGTGGACGAGGCCGGCGTGCCGGGCTACGACGTCGGTGTCTGGTTCGGCGTGCTCACCGTGGCGGGAACGCCGCGCGACGTGGTGCAGCGGCTGAACACGGAGATGGTGAAGATCCTCACCTCCGCCGAGGTGAAGGAGCGCTTCGGCAAGATGGGCGTCGAGGTTATCGCCGGCACGCCCGAGCATTTCTCGCAGTTCCTGAAAAGCGAAGTGGCGCGCTGGGCGAAGGTGGTCCAGGACGCCCGCATCAAGGCGGATTGATGGCTCGCAAACAGCTCAAGACGGAAATGGGGTGGTCCACGACCGACCGCATCGTGGTGCGCGGCAAGGACCTGCCGAACGAGATCCTCGGCCACCTGAACCTCGGCGACATGGCGTTCCTCGAGCTGACCGGCCGGGTGCCGGACGCCAAGGAGTCGAAGATGTTCAACGCCATCGTCGTCACGCTGGTGGAGCATGGCACCACGCCGAGCTCCATCGTCGCGCGCCTGACCTACCTTGGCGCGCCGGAGGCGCTGCAGGCGGCGGTAGCGGGCGGCCTCCTCGGCCTGGGCAGCGTGTTCGTCGGCTCGATGGAAGGCGTGGCGCGCATCCTTGGCGACGCCGTAGCCAACGGCAAGGACGCCAAGACCGTGCTCGCCGAGAACAAGCGCATGCCCGGCCTTGGCCATCCGATCCACAAGCCGATCGACCCGCGCACCGTGCGCCTGTTCGAGATCGCGCGCGAGACCGGGCACTACGGCAAGTACTGCAAGCTGATGGAAGAGATCGCCCGGACCAAGGGCATCACGCTGAATGCCACCGGCGCCATCGGCGCCATCGCCTGCGAGCTCGGCCTCGAGTGGAAGATCGTCAAGGGGCTGGGCGTCATGGCGCGCGCGGTGGGCCTCGTCGGCCACCTGCTCGAGGAGACGCGCGAGCCGATGGCCGAGGAGATCTGGCTGCGCGTCGACGAGGAAGCCTCGGCGCACAACAAGCCGAAAAAATGAACATCGGCCGCGAGAATTATCCCGAGCTGCGCGAGGCCGTCGCCGCGCTGTGCGGCCAGTTCGACTCCGCGTACTGGCAGGAGGTCGACGAAAAGCGCGCCTATCCCGAGAAATTCGTCGACGCGCTGACCGAGGCCGGCTGGATGTCGGCGCTGATCCCCGAGGAGTACGGCGGCTCCGGCCTGTCGCTCACCGAGGCGAGCGTGATCATGGAGGAAGTGTCGCGCTCCGGCGGACAGGCCGGCAGCTGCCACGGCCAGATGTACAACATGAACACCCTGCTGCGGAACGGCTCTCCGGAGCAGAAGAAGAAGTACCTGCCCAAGATCGCCGCCGGCGAGCTGCGCATGCAAGCGATGGGCGTCACCGAGCCCACCGCCGGCACCGACACCACGAAGATCAAGACGGTGGCGGTGAAGAAGGGCGATCGTTACGTCATCAATGGCCAGAAGGTCTGGACCTCGCGCCTGCAGCACTCGGACCTCATGATCCTGCTCGCGCGGACCACGCCGCTCACCGAGGTGAAGAAGAAGAGCGAGGGCATGTCGGTGTTCCTGGTCGAGACCAAGTCGAAGGGGCTCGACGTCAAGCCGATCCGCAACATGGTG